>DATLWH010000886.1:0-3581 GCA_035576505.1 Thermoanaerobaculia bacterium
CAGGGACACGAGACGACCTACGCGCAGATCATCGCCGAGGAGCTCGGGATCCCCGCGGCGCACGTGGCGGTGGAGGAGGGTGATACCGACACGGCGCCGTACGGCCTCGGGACGTATGCCAGCCGCAGCACGCCGGTGGCCGGTGCCGCCGGAGCCATGGCCGCGCGCAAGGTGCGCGACAAGGCCCGCAAGATTGCCGCCTATCTGCTCGAGGTGAGCGAAGAGGATCTGGAGTGGGAGCCTGGAAAGTTCTTCGTGAAAGGCTCGCCGTCGAAAACGAAGACGATTCAGGAGATCGCCTTTGCCGCGTACACGAATCATCCTCAGGGGATGGAGGCGGGACTGGAAGCGGTGAATTACTACGATCCGCCAAACCTCACCTATCCCTTCGGCAGCTACATCTGTGTCGTCGACATCGATAAGGGCACGGGGCAGGTGAAGATCCGCCGTTTCGTCGCCGTCGACGACTGCGGCAACATCATCAATCCGATGATCGTCGACGGTCAGATCCACGGCGGACTGACGATGGGACTGGCCCCGGCCATGTATGAAGAGATCAACTACGACGCCGACGGCAACATCCAGGGCGGCAGCCTGATGGATTACCTCGTGCCGACGTCGATGGAAACGCCGGCGTGGGAGACGGATAAGACCTGCACGCCCTCGCCGCACCACCCGCTCGGCGCGAAGGGGGTCGGCGAGTCGGCCACGGTCGGGGCACCGCCGGCGATCGCGAATGCGGTCGTCGATGCCTTGTGGCACCTGGGCGTTCGCCATGTCGACATCCCGATCACGCCGCCCAAAGTGTGGAAGATCCTGATGGAGAAAGGGGTCGCCGAGTGAGCTGGCGCAGCGAAGCGCCGGCGCGCCGGCGCTTCGCCTTCCTATGATCTCCGCCATCGTCCTTGCCGCGGGCCAGGCCACGCGATTCGGCCGCTGCAAGCAGCTCGTGACCGTTGGCGGGAAGGCGTTGCTCGACCGGGCCCTCGGCAATCTCCGCGCCTCGAAGATCGACGACATCGTCGTGGTTCTCGGAGCGCACGCGGAGGAGATCCGCGGGCAGATTTCATTCGATGGCGTGCGTGTCGTCATGAACCCCGACTACGCGGAAGGAATGAGCACCTCGATCCAGGCCGGGCTGCGGGCACTGCCGGAGAGCGCGGAGGCGGCGATGATCGTGCTCGGGGATCAGCCGTTCGTCACGCCACGGACGCTCGATCTGCTCGTCGACGAATTCGTGCGCGCCCGGCCGAAGGCCATCGTCCCGACCTATGACGGTGCCCGCGGCAATCCAGTCATCGTCAGCCGCGCGCTGTTCGGTGAGATGATGAACATCCGCGGCGATGTCGGCTGTCGCGCCGTCTTTGGCGGGCACGACGTCATGACACTGCCGGTTGACGATCGCGGTGTGACGATGGACATCGACACCATGGAAGACCTGGAGATGACGCCGTATGTCGTGGCCACGGTCGTGCGCGCCGAGCGCCCCACCTCGGCGAAGGCAGGCGACAAAGCGATTATCGCGGTCGATGGCACGCTTACCGGATGGATCGGCGGAAGCTGCTCGCACGACATCGTCGTCAGGAATGCGCTCGAAGCATTGCGCGAAGGGAAGCCGCGCTTTCTCAGTCTCAGCGCCACCACGCCCGGGCCGCGGCGCGAGGGAGCGACGGAGGTGTCGATGCAGTGCTACAGCGGCGGCGCGCTCGACATCTTCATCGACCCGCAACTGCCGAAGCCGAAGATCGTCGTAGTCGGTTCCGAGCCGGTGGCACGGGCGCTGGCCCGCCTCGCGGAGGTCATGCAGTTTCAGGTGACTGCCGTAGACGAGCCGCGGCTGCCCGCGTTTTCCGAGGGCGACACCTCGATTGTCATCGCCACGCACGGCCGCTACGACGAAGAGGCAATCGAGCAGGCGGTGCGGACGAACGCCTCCTACATCGCGCTCGTGGCCAGCCGCAAGCGGGCCGGCGCGATTCTCGAGATCCTTCGCCAGCGCGGCATCGACGTCGATCGAGTCAAAGCGCCGGCAGGACTCGACATCGGCGCCAAGACCGCCGAGGAGATCGCGCTGAGCATCCTCGCGGAGATCGTCCAGCAGCGCCGGATGGCGAAGATGGAAGCGACCGAGCCGGATATGGAGGCTGAGGCCATCGACCCGATCTGCGGCATGACCGTTACCATCAAGGGCGCGCGCCACTCGCTGGAGCACGAGGGCCGGCGTTTCTATTTCTGCGGCGCCCACTGCCAGCGAACGTTCGAGCAGGACCCGCATCGCTACGCCCATGTCGCATGAGACGTTCGAGCTGATCGATCGCCTGCGGCAGGCCCACGGGCGCGCCACGATGGCCACCCTCGTGCGCACCGTCGGCACGATCCCACGCAAAGAGGGGACGAAGATGTTTGTCGGGGAGACGGGCGACATCTTCGGTTCGGTAACGATCGGAGGTTGTGTCGATGCGCGCGTCCTCGAGCACTCCGGCGCGGCGTCGGCGGAGCTTCTCAACCTGCAACTCGGCGACGAGGAAGCGTGGGAGATCGGACTGACCTGCGGCGGCGCGGTCGACGTCTTCCTCGAGCCGGTCACCGACGACGTGATGTCCAGCTACGAAGCGGCGCGCCGCGAGTGGGACGCCGGCCGGAGCGTGGCGCTGGCTACCGTGATCTCCGGCGAAGATACCGGTTCGCGGATGTTGGTCTACGCCGACGGCACCGCCCTCGGTGCAGCGCCGGCGGAGATCGCGCAGATGCTGTCCCGCGAGGTGCCGCCATTGCTGCGCTCGGCCATCGGCTCGCGGACGATCGCACACGAGGGGACCGACATCTACATCGAGATCCTCCGTCCTCCGGCCAGGCTCCTGATCTTCGGTGCGAGCGCGGTGGCCATCCCCCTGGTCGCCTTCACGAAGATCCTCGGCTTCCAGACGACCATCGTGGACGGACGCCCGCGGTTCGCCACGCGCCAGCGCTTTCCCGACGCCGGCGAGATCCGCATCGGAATCGTCTCGGAGATCGCGGAACAGATGGACTTTGGGCCGGCCACGCCGGTGGTCCTCGTGGCGCACGACTACAAGATCGATGTACCGGTGCTGAAGAAGGCGCTGGCCAGCGACGTACCCTACATCGGCCTGCTCGGCAGCCGGAGACGTGGCGCGACGATCCTGCAGATGCTGCGCGACGACGGCGCCACCGAAGAACAGCTGGCGCGCGTCCACGTCCCCATCGGGCTCGACCTCGGGGGCGAGAGCGCCGCCGAGATCGCGCTGAGCATCGTCTCGGAGCTCGTTGCGGTGATGCACGGCCGCGGCGGCGGTCCTTTGAGCTCACGATCATGAGAGCGATTGCCGCCCGCCGCGATGCGAAAGAGCACGATCTCGTCGGCCGTGTCCTCTGTCACGACATCCGAGGGCTCTTTCATAAGGGGCACGCCTTCCGCGCGGAAGATCTTCCAAGCCTCTTCGGCGCCTCGTGGGACGAGCTGCACCTCATCGAGCTTGCACCCGATGACATCGGACAACGTGAAGCCGGGCAGCGGCTGGCGAGCGCACTGGCAGGCACCGGTCTGCAGGGCGCGCCCTCAG
>DATLWH010000887.1:0-2957 GCA_035576505.1 Thermoanaerobaculia bacterium
CACTCGAACCCGTTGCCGCGGTCGCAGATCGCGAAACGCAGCTCGTCGTCGCTGCGAAAGAAGTGGACATCGACGCGCTTGCCGCGGTTCTCGGGAAGGGTGAGACGCCGCTCCACTTCCGCCGACCACCTGCCGTCCTCGAGAAGAACGCTCTTCTCATCGTAGGTGATGCCGAGGTTCCCGTGCTCGACGGCATTGACCATCAGCTCGGTCAGGCCGATGACTGTCGATTCGGCGTCGGGGCAGGCGTTGGCCAGGACGGCTGCCAGCCCGCGCGCTTCCTCGATGGTGCGATAGGTGAAGTGGGCCTCGTCGAGCAGTTGCAGAACCTGCAGACCTCTGCGCACGCGCTTCTGCAGGTCCTTCGATGCCGCGCGGTCGTAGGCAGCCGTGCGCACGACGCTGAGGAGCATCTCGGAGTCATACGGTTTGGCCAGGTAGTAGTAAGCCCCGGCGCGGATGCCTTCGATGACCTCCTCGCGGCTGACGAGGGCGCTCTGAAAGATGACGGGAAGGATGAGGAAGCGGTGGTCGGCCTTGATGCGGCGAAGCAGCTCGAGACCATCCATCCGCGGCATGGTCCGGTCGAGGAGGACGAGATCGAACCGATCAGGATGCGCATCGAGCAGCGACCAGGCATCGAGGCCATCGCCCGCGAACTCCGTGTCGAAGCCCTCGCGGGTCAGGTGCGCATCGAGCAACGCTCGATCGGCCTCATTGTCTTCGACGATCAGGACGTGGGTCTGCTCAGACATCGCGGCCTCGGTATGGAGTATGGATCGGCGGATGATAAAGCAATGGAGCGCTTCACGCGCTACCTACCCCATCGCTGTGGGGCTGGCGCGGACCCTTCCGCACCGCCTGTCCATCTGTTTTCAGAGGCGCGGCCCGCGGCTATGGCCAGTGGGTGTTCGAGCAATCGACATCGGTATCCATCACGGTAACCCCAGGCATCTTCGGCTTAGTACTGGCACGAGACTTCTGCTTCTGTGTACCGTCAGGAGGCTTCGGCTTCGATTTAGCAGCAGAAATGTTCGGCTTGGGAGTGGGTGTGTTCTTCTTCTTTGAATGAGCGGGAGTGGAGACCGCTGTTGCCTTGCTGTTGATCGTTGTGCATGCCGTGGCAGTCGGTGTGCACGGCGGCCCCCCGGTCGGAACGGCGGTGCAGTCGCTACTGCCGGTACCCATCAAGTAGTAGGCGCGGAAGTGCGGTGGCGTGGCCGGATCAGGTGGTATCGAGTTCAGGATCGCGAATTGAGCGCCGGCCTTGAAGACGATGTTGAATGTTCCCGTTCCCGTATCGCCGGTGACCGTGATTCCGGCCGCATCGGTCGAGTGCATCGTCACCCATGTGTCGATGCGGGTGTTCGAAGCGGCGATGGCTTCGGCGACGCCGTGGTCCACGAAGATGTGGGCGGCCAGTTTGTCCGCCGCGCCGGGATCTTTATAACTCGACAGAATGTCAGTCATCGACGGACAGCAACAGCTCAGATGCGGAATGTTGCCGACGAGATCGTTCGGTTGGGGATCGAGAGCGCCGGAGAACGTGATCGTTTCCAGATCGATGGGCGCACAGCGAAACGAGTTGTTGGGCCCGCAATCGGCTGTGCCCGGCCAGGTCGTACTCAGAACCTGATTAGAACTGTATTGAATGACGGATATGTGATTCTCGTATGGCGTGCCAGGAAAGTGCGGCAGAAGAATCTGCAGGCCCGCGCCGCCATTCATCATGACGACGAACAGGCCAATGAACTGGATGCTGGTAACGGACATCATTTGCTCCTTTTGTCTCCAGAGTTTGTTTGTTCGAGCGAATAGCCGAGGAGCTCGACCGGCGCCCAGGAAGCGGGATGGCGAAGGCGGGGGTCAGGATCGTGGGCAAGCGCGATCTGCGCGGTGCGCAACGCGGCGGAAGCGCTCGCACCGTTGCGCAGCTCCTGGTGCATGCGGCGGAACAGTGGTGCGACGACGTCGTCGTCGACTTCCCACAGGGTGCCGACCACACTCCGGGCGCCGGCGGCGAGGAAGGCTCGGGCGATGCTTGGCATCCCTTCGACGTGCTGGGATTCGCCCCGCATCGTCCCGCATGCGGCGAGGATCACGAGGGGTGCTTTGTCGAGATGCAGCGCGGCGATGGCGGTCGTGTCCAGGTCGCCCGATTCGTGAGCGTGGTCGGCAGCCAGATGAAGCGCTCCGAAAGGATCGGTGGCGTCGCTTTCGGCGTGGCCGGCGTAGTGGATCATCCCGGACTTTTGCGCGCCGGTGATAAAGCGAGCCCGCGTGGCGTGCTCGCTTTCGAGAAGTGTCGAGGAGTCGTACATCGCGGCGATCTCTTCGGCCTCCCGCGCCGCCTCCGGCAGAGGGGCGATGCCTTCGTCATGCGGATCGCCGATCACCAGCACCGGCGTCAGAGTGGTCGACCGCTTCGTCAGAAGGAGAGCGCTCCCGCTGGGTGCCACCGACAGGGCCGCGTCATCGATGAGATAGCGTCCTCGGGGTGCGTCCCAAAGAGCAGCCCACGGCACTGTGTGAAGCTGCCGGTCGGGAACGATGATCAATCGATTTGCGCCCGCCAGCTCTCTGGCAACGGGCACGATCAATTGTCGATAAAGTGCGGCGGTTGCGCGATGTACAGCCTCCATATCGCCGCGGTGTTGCAGCAGGTCGACGCTTTGTTCGACGAGCGTTCGCACGGCGGCTTGTGCTGCCGGCGCGCGTACGACGCCGGACCAGGAGGGCGTGAAGTAGAAGATGACGATCGCGTCGGGCAGGAGGGCATACTCGACCAGAGCGGTCCGTGGCGGCAGGGCGCCTCGCAGTTGCTCCGCCGTCGTTGCGTTTTCGAGAATCGTGGTGCGGCCTAATTGCTCGTACATGCTCCGCGCGCGGGCGCGGTCCGAGAATTCAAAGGCTCGCGCCGTATCACCCCGCCGGAGCAGGAGCGCGATCGTCTCGGA
>DATLWH010000888.1:0-4232 GCA_035576505.1 Thermoanaerobaculia bacterium
GGATGCGCTCGGACGGCATGTCGGTCATCGTCCTCATCGGCGGGCTCATCGGCGGCATCGCCGGGTTCTTCATGTGCTGGTACGCCAACGTCATCAGCTACCCGCTCAACATCGGCGGCAAACCGTTCAACTCATGGCCGGCCTGGATCCCGATCACCTTCGAGTGCACGATTCTCCTGGCTTCGTTCGCCGCCGTCTTCGGCATGCTCGCCCTCAACGGCCTGCCGATGCCCTATCACCCCGTGTTCAACGTCCGGCGATTCGATCAGGCCTCGCGCGACAAGTTCTTCCTGGTCATCCAGGCCCGCGACCCGAAGTTCGACTTCGACGGCGTCTGGCAGTTTCTCGAGGCACTCCATCCACGGGAGGTCGTCGATGTTCCGTGGTAAGGAGAGCAGAAGGCAAAAGGATGAAGGCAGAAGGATGAAGATGCCTGCGCAACGCCGACAGGACGCCTTCATCCATCATCCTTCATCCTTCATCCTTCTGCTTTCTGCCTTCTGCCTTCTGCTTTTGCTGCCTTCCTGCAGACAGAAAATGTCCAACCAGCCCAAATACGACCCGCTCGAGCCGAGTGATTTCTTTGCCGACGGGATGTCGGCGCGGCCGCGGGTTCCCGGAACCGTGGCGCGAGGTGAGCTGCCCCTGGAGGGCTTCCTGGTCACTGGAAAAATCGGCAACGCGGACGGCGATGGGTTTCCCTTCCCGGTCACCGCGGCGGTCATGGACCGCGGGCAGGAGCGCTTCAACATCTATTGCACGCCATGTCATGGCCGCGCCGGCGATGGCAACGGCATGATCCCGTCGCGCGGCCTGCGTCACCCGCCGTCGTTTCACACCGATACGCTGCGGAACGCTAAAACGGGGCATTTCTTTGACGTGATGACCAATGGATTCGGCGCGATGCCGTCGTACGCGGTACAGGTTCCGGTCAACGACCGTTGGGCGATCATCGCCTACATCCGGGCGCTGCAGTTGAGCCGGAATGGGACGATTGACGACCTGCCGCCGGCGCAGCGTGCGCAATTGTCCGGTCGGACTGGAGAGTCCGACCTACGTGGAGGCAAGCCATGACCGCCGGCGTGCGCGCCACATCGACGGCCACCGGCATCGACCGCTGGCGGATGCCGTCGCTCATCATCGGGGTCATCGGTCTGGCCTTGAGCCTGGTCGGCTATTTCATCAATCCCGAGACGTTCTTCCGCGCCTACCTGCCAAGCTTCCTCTTCTGGTTCTCGATCGTAGCCGGCTCCCTGGCGGTGCTGATGCTGCAGTACGTCACCGGCGGCGAGTGGGGACTGATGATCCGCCGTCCGCTCGGCGCCTCCGCGCGCACGATGCTCTGGATGGTCGTCTTCTTCATCCCCATCCTCTTCGGGATGAAGTTCCTCTATCCCTGGGCAAACACGACGTGGGCGATGGCCGACGAAAACGTGCGGCAGAAGCTCGACTGGTTGAACTGGAAGCGCTTCGTGATCTTCGCGGCGCTCTATTTCGCGCTCTGGAACCTCTGGGCGTGGCGGATCCGCAATCTCTCGCTCAAGTTCTATGAGGACCGCTCACCCTACACCGAGCTGACGCGCCGCAAGTGGGCGGCCTCGGGACTGGTGATGATCGTCCTGACGCTGACCTTCGCCGCGATCGACTGGATGCTGTCGACCGAACCGAAGTTCAGCTCGACCATCTACGGCATTACCTTCGTCGTCGGCTGTTCCCTTTCGGCGCTGGCGTTCGTGACCTTCTTCCTGGCCCAGCTCGCACACACGGATGCGATGGCGGGCGTTCTCAAGCCGACGCACTTGCGCGACCTCGGCAACCTGATGCTGGCCTTCGTCATGTTCTACGCCTACACAACCTTCTCCGAGTTTCTCCTCATCTGGTACGCGAACATCCATGAGGAGATCCCGCACTACCTCGTCCGCAACGGCGGCGTTTGGGGCGCGGTGGCCTTCTGCGTGGCCATGTTCCACTTCTTCCTTCCGTTCGGCCTTCTGCTGATGCGGCCGATCAAAGACAAGCCGAAGACGATCGCCATCGTGGCCGTGATCGTGATCGTGATGCGCTATGTGGTCCTCTACTGGCTCGTAGCGCCGTCGTGGTACGGCGAGCATTTCACATGGTCGTGGATGAGTCTCACCTCCCTCTGCGGCATCGGTGGCATCTGGATCTGGGCCTTCATCGGCCAGCTCCGCGGGCAGACGATCATTCCGATTCATGAAACCTGGGTCGAAGAAGCAATCCGCGAGGGGGCGCTGAAGGTCAATGCCTGATCACGCTCACTACAGTGACGACGACATCGTCAACGCCGAGACGCACCACGAGAAGAGTGACGTCAATGTCCGCGCGCTGGGATGGGCTGTGGTCATCCTGGTCGTCTTCGCGGCCTTGACGCACCTCGTGCTCTACCTGCAGTTCCATGCGTATGCGAGGTACTTCCGCAAGGACGCGTCGCAGCCGCTGACCATGATGGCGCCGCCATCCAACGTCCCTGCCACGCCCCGGCTGCAGCCATTCCCGGCCAATGCGCTCCCGCCGTATGCGAGCACGCCGGTAACCGACATGAACGAGATGCGCGCCGCCGAGGATCAGGCTCTGAACACGCCCGGGTGGGTCGATCAGAAGAAGGGCGTCGTGCGCCTGCCGATCGAGGTGGCGAAGCAACTCGTCGTGCAACGAGGATTGCCGGTCGTGAAGGAGGGAACGCCATGAGGTTCACCGTGGCGCTCGCCGCTTTCCTGATGACCACGGCTGCCTTCGCGCAGACGAACTCGGCGACGCCGCCGGAGCTTCCCGGCAAAGTCGCCATCACCCAGAACCTCAACGCACAGCTCCCGCTCGATCTGATGCTGCGCGACGAGAGTGGCCGCGTCGTACGCCTCGGCCAGTACTTCAACCACGGCAAGCCGGTGCTGCTCAACTTCATGTACTACCGCTGCCCGATGCTCTGCCCGATGGTCATGGACGGCGTGACCAGCGCGCTGACTGAGCTCCGCTTCGACATCGGCAAAGAGTTCGACGTCGTCACCGTGAGCATGGATCCGCGCGACACGCCCGAGCAGGCCGCGGCGAAGAAAGACCTTTACGTCAAACGCTACGGCCGTTTCGGCGCCGCGAACGGATGGCACTTCCTCACCGGCCACGAGAGCGCGATCCGGCGGCTCACGAATACCGCCGGCTTCCAGTACGCGTACGACCCCAAGACGGATCAGTTCGCGCATGGGACGGCGCTGATCGCCACCACGGCACAGGGTCGCATCTCGCGCTACCTCTACGGCTTCGAGTACAAGCCGCGCGACCTCCGCCTGGCCCTGGTCGAGGCCTCGGCCGGCAAGATCGGCACGGCCACCGACGCCATTCTCCTCCTCTGTTATCACTACGATCCGGCCACCGGAAAATACAGCCGCACAGCCATGAACTTCGTCCGCGCCGGCGGCGTGGCCACGATGCTCGGTCTGGCCGGATTCATCTTCGTCATGATCCGCAAAGAGCACACGCGATGATGCTTTCCGATTTCCCGCTGTGGCCTGACCAGGCCTCCACCGTCGCCCAGGGCGTCGACACGCTGATGGCGTTCATGTGCATCGTCACCGGCACGGTATCGATCCTCATCTTCATCGTCATCTTCTATCTGGCCATCAAGTATCGCCGCACGCCCGAGAACCAGCTGGCCCAGGACTACGAGCCGCCGAAAGCGCTCGAAGCGGCCTGGATCATCATCCCCTTCTTCGTCTTCATGTTCATGTTCGTCTGGGGCTCGTGGCTCTACTTCAGGATCCAGCGCGTCCCCGACAACGCTCTCGACATCTACGCCAGCGCCAAGCAGTGGATGTGGAAGTTCCAGCATCCCAGCGGCCAGCGCGAGATCAACACGCTCCACGTCCCCGTCGGCCGGCCGGTCCGCATCACCATGGCCTCCGAGGATGTTATCCACAGCCTCTACTTCCCGGCCTTCCGCGTGAAGGCGGACGTGCTGCCGAATCGCTATCGAACGATGTGGTTCCAGGCCACGAAGACCGGCCGGTTCCACATCTTCTGCGCCGAGTACTGCGGCACGGAGCATTCCGGGATGATCGGCTGGGTCGAGGTGATGGAGCCGACCGACTACCAGAAGTGGCTGGCCGGCGGCGCAGAAGGCTCGCTGGCGTCACAGGGCGAGAAGCTCTTTCAGAAATACGCATGCAGCACCTGCCACACCAATGACGCCACCGGCCGCGGCCCCGTGCTCATCGGTC
>DATLWH010000889.1:0-2533 GCA_035576505.1 Thermoanaerobaculia bacterium
GCGAATCTGACGGACGACGCGGTCAGCGGCGCCGCGGACGGCAAAGATGTCCTGTCCGTCCACCTTTTCCGTCGGCATGTTGTAGGCGCGAACGCGCTGCGAGAGGTCGGTCAGCGCCGAATGCCGCTCCACCGAGGTCCCCATCGCGTAGCCGTTGTTCTCGATGATGAAGAGGATGGGACACATGCCCGACTTGCCCCAGAGGCCGGCCATGTTCATCGCCTCGTGGAACGAGCCGATGTTCATGGCGCCGTCGCCGAAGTAGCAGACGGCGATGCTCTCGCTCTGGCGATAGCGCAACGCGTAGGCGGCGCCGGCGGCGAGCGTCAGGTGACCGCCGACAATGCCATAGCCGCCGTAGAAGCCGTGCTCGACGTCGAACAGATGCATCGAGCCGCCCTTACCCTTGGAGACGCCGGTCGATTTGCCGAAGAGCTCAGCCATGACGCGCCGCGGCTCCGCGCCGAGGGCCAGCGCATGGGCATGATCGCGATATCCGGTGAAGAGGATGTCGCCTTTCTGCAGCGCGGTGATGATGCCGCTGGCCACCGCCTCCTGCCCGCTGTAGACGTGGAGGTATCCGCCGATCTTCCCCTTGCGGAACTCTCGCTCCGTCGCCTCCTCGAAGCGGCGGATGAGGATCATCTGCCGGAGAATGTCGGTCCACTCCGGAGCACATGCGGCTATGGGGTCGATCGTTGCGGAGGTCGTTTGTTCCTTTGCTTTTGCCATAACGCGGGGTCGGGATTCTATATCGGAGGAGGAAGTTGAAATGTCAAATGCTGATCCGCAGATGACGCAGATGTAACGCAGACCAGAGGACGGGGCAATCCCAGCTCTCTCGAACATCTGCGTCATCTGCGGATTGGCTTCTAGGCCACCGCCAGCCCCTCATCCAGGTCCGTACGGTGAATGATGAACGCCAATGCCACAACCGCCAGCGCGATCCCATTCACTTCCAGCGCGGTGCTGATCGACCAGCGCTGCGCGACGAACCCGGCCAGGAGATTGCCGAGCGGCATGCCGCCGCGGAAGGCGAGCATGAAGATCGACATGACCCGGCCGCGCATGGCATCGCTGGTGGAGAGCTGGACGAGCGAGCTGTAGAGCGAGATGACGCCGACGATGGCCGAGCCGGCCAGGAATGCGATGACCAGGCTGGCCGCGAGATGGCGGGAGACTCCGAAGGCGATGAGCGTGCAGGCGAACACAAGTTGCAGAGCCAGCGCCAGCCGTCCCTTCTTCGCCGCGTAACTGCTGCCGGCGACGAAGAGCGCGCCCACGACCGAGCCGATGCCGTAGTCGGCCTGCAGGATTGAGAGTCCCTGCGGCCCGAGGTTGAAAATGCTCTTGGCCACGACCGGCATCATCGTGAAGAGCGGCATGCCCAGGAACGTGCCCGCGAAGGAGAGGAACGTCAGCAGCAGCAGCGAACGCTTCGAGGCCACGAAGGCGAATCCCTCCTTCATCTGCGCCATCATCGACGTCGACGTTGCGTGCTCGTTCAGCGGCGGCATCTTGATGATCAAGAGAGCGATGATCACAGCAACGAACGACAGGCCGTTGATGCCGAAGCACGCCGTGGCCCCCCATAGCCCGAACACCACGCCCCCGAGGGCCGGGCCGATCACGCGCGCCAGGTTGAACTGCATCGAATTCATGGCCACGGCGTTGGCCATGTCGTCGCGCTTCACCAGCAGCGGCAAGAGCGACGCGTAGGCCGGCCCGCTGATCGATTGCGCGCTCCCAGTCAGGAACGAGAGGATGAAGATGTGCCAGACCTTGACGGTGTGAAAGTAGATCAGCCCTGTCAGAACGAAGGCGAACGACATCTGCATGACCTGCGACAGGAGCATGATCTTGCGGCGCTCGATGCGGTCGGCGATGACGCCGCCGAACAGCGAGAAGAGCAGCATCGGGCCGGTGGCCAGGAAGCCGTCTACACCCAGTAGCAGCGCCGATCCCGTCATGGTGTAGACCAGCCATCCCTGCGCCAGCGTCTGCATGAAGGTGCCGGTGGTCGAAGCGAAGGCGCCGAACCAGAGCAACCGGAAGTCGCGGTAACGCAGGGCGCTGAAAGTCCGTTCGAAGCGGCCGCGCGGGATCCCCATCTCCGCGTTCGCCTCCGCCGACTGTTCCTGAGGGAGCGAAGAGCTCATCGAGCGATCCGCAACCTCTCGGCGGTTCCGGCGGTATGGGCGTGACAGATGGCCACGGCCAGGGCGTCGGAGGCGTCCGTCGACATCACCAGATTCGCGCAGCCGGGAAGGAGCATGCGCACCATCTTGGCGACTTGCTCTTTTTCCGCCGCGCCATATCCGACCACGGCGCTCTTGACGCTCCGCGGCGAGTATTCGAAGACCGCGAGTTTCGCGGCCCGCGCCGCCAGCAGGATGACGCCGCGCGCGTGCGCGAGCTGGATCAGACTCTTGACGTTCTTTGCGCCAAAGGGCGCCTCGACCGCGACGGCCTCGGGCGCACAACGGACGATGATGCGAACCATCTCGTCATGAATCCTGCACAGGCGGTCGGC
>DATLWH010000890.1:0-2063 GCA_035576505.1 Thermoanaerobaculia bacterium
CGCCATGGGTCCGCTCGATTACCATTCTGCGATGCCGATGAACACCAACTCGTGGCTGGTGTGTGCGCCGGCGAGCAGGCCTGCTCAAGCGCGGTTGTTCTGTTTGCCATACGCCGGCGGCGATGCCCTGATCTATCGATCGTGGTCCGGCGACCTTTCGAGCGATCTGGAGGTGTGCGCGTTCCAGTTCCCGGGCCGAGGAAAACGGATCAGCGAGCCGCGGTTCACGCGGATGGATGCGCTCGTTCCGGCGCTGGTCGAGGCGATGCGCGGGCGGCTCGACCTGCCGTTCATGATCTTCGGCCATAGCCTGGGTGCGCTCATCGCCTTCGAGCTCGCACGTGCCCTGCGCCGGATGGCGTTGCCGCAACCGAAGCGGCTCTTCCTCTCGGCACGCCGGGCTCCCCAGTTGCCGAGCCGGATCGCGGAGATCCATCGCCTGCCGGAGTCTGAGTTCCGTGAAGAGTTGTATCGGGGTGGGGGCGTTCCCAGGGAAGTGCTGGACCATGAGGAACTGATGGCACTCATGTCGCCGATGTTGCGCGCGGACTACGAGATCGTGGAGACCTACAGATTCTCGCCGGAAGCTCCGCTCGATGTCCCGTTCACGATCTTCGGCGGCATCGCCGACGAGGACGTGGATCGCCCCGCGCTCGAGGCGTGGCAGGAGCAGACGAGCGCCGCCGTGCGCATCGAGATGCTTCCAGGGGACCACTTCTTTCTGAATTCTCAGCGCAAGAGCCTCCTCCAGACGATCGACGGCGCGTGGCTGCAAGTCTCGGGTTTGCGGCGCTCCGGTTGACGGAGGCTTGGGCAACCAAGGCCGCCGGTCGTGCCGGCTGGATCGATCGCGGCAGCGCGGGTAGGCCCCAGTCACCGGCTATCCAGAGCGTTGTGCGACCCATCACACCCCGAGCGTGATGCCCCCGAACAGGACTCTCAACGGGCGTCACAGCGTCGTGTGCCATGGCGCACCTTGGTTCGTCGGCGCCTCAGCCAAGCTCATCGCCCACATCACGCCCGTCAAGAATTCAACAAGGAGAAATCACAATGACAACAACGTCGGAGGCAAAAATGCCCCAGCGCAGGCAGCTCGGAGTGTCGTTCCTGGCCGCGGTTCTATTGTTGGTATCGGCTCCGCTATTCGCGGTTTCGCGAGGCCGAGCGGTCGCACCCTCAACCCCGGCTCCCGCACCTCAAGTGAAGGCATGCGTTCCGGCTTCGATCACGGCACAGCCGACGAGCGGGCCGGTTTGGATCCCGCTGAACAGCAGCTCGACCCTTTCGATTGGAGTGGCGGGCCCGGGTACGGTTACTGTCGATTGGTTCACGGATAGCGGCACTCCGGTTGGCTCGGGCCTGAGCCTCCCCGTCACTCCCACTCTGCACGCGTGCTACTACGCGATCGTCAGCAACGGATGCCAGACGGTGAAGAGTGCAGACGTCTGGGTCATGATCGCTACCCCGGTCATCACAGACAATCCGAAGGTGAATCGCTCCACGATCAGCGTGGGACAGTCCGCCACACTCGAGGCAGGCGGTGGTACAGGCCTCGGGCCGTTCACCTTCAAATGGTATACGAGCGACGGAACCTACTTCGCAGATGGAAAGAAGTGCGTCGTCCGTCCACTGGTGACGACGTCCTACTACTACACGCTGAACAATGCCTGGGAAAGCGCCCCGAGCAATCTGATCACCGTCACGGTTCAATGACGTTGCGAGGTTGCGAGAGAGCACTACGCAACCTCGCCTCCCACTGAATGCTTCTCCCAGACGGGCGGCCACGAGGCCGCCCGTTCTGTTCGTCTCCGGCGTTTGCGGCGCACTTGTTAGCAGAGCCTTGGGCAAAACCAACGTTGCCTGCTGTGCCGGCTAACGCGAGGCCAGAGCCACCGGCGTCGGGCGGTAAAGCTGCGGGTAGACCCGCTTGAGCGCATCGATCTTCGGCAGGTCGTTGTAGACGATGTAGGGCTGCGTCGGGTTGTGGATCAGGTAGTCCTGGTGGTAATCCTCGGCAGGGTAGAAGCCCTTCAGCGGCTCGATCTTCGTGACGATGGGTGAGG
>DATLWH010000891.1:0-6498 GCA_035576505.1 Thermoanaerobaculia bacterium
GAGGTCTGATCCGCCGTTCTTCACACGTCCGAACGCCTCGCGAAGAGACGATTCGCCGCGCGCGCCCGTCCGAAAGCCTCCTGAAGATTCAATCAGCCCACCTCCACACGTCCGAAAGCCTCGCGAAGAGGCGATTCGCCGTCTTCCACCCGTCGGAAGGCCTCTCGAAGAGGCGATCCGCCGCGCTGGCCCGTCCAAAAGCCTCTTCAAGATCTGTTCGACAGACCTTCACGCGCCGAAAAGCCTCCTTGAGGTCTGATTGGCAGACCTTCGTGCGTCGAAAAACCTCTTCAAGGTCTGCGGCGCAGAGCTTCAACAGTCGAAACGTCAGTCCAAGGTCTGTTCGTTAGACCTTAAACTGTCGAATCGTCAGTTCAAGGTCTGCGGCGCAGACCTTCGACCCGGAAAAAGCCTCTTGAAGGTCTGTCCGGCAGACCTTCATCTGTCGAGATGCCTCCTCCATCCGTCGAAAAGCCTCCTCGGGGTTTGATTCTCACGACTGCGCTGGTCGAAAAGCTTCCTCGGGGTTTGATTCTCCCGCCTTCACGCGTCGAGAAGCCTCCTCGGGGTTTGATTCTCTCGCCTTCATTCGTCGAAAAGCCTCCTCGATCTCTGATTCTCCGACCCCTCACTCGTCCCGCGGCAGGTGAAGAGCGGATTTTCAGTCTTCAGGTCGGAGAACGACCTCCGAGCGCGGCGGGTTCTCACTTGCATCAGATTTCTTTCTCTGCACGAGCCGCAGGGGAGCCTCCTTTTCGAGGACGAAGCTTCGGGACCCCGTATCACAACCACCCTGATCCGCGACTGACGCTGCATGGAACCACTGGAAGCCGGCAGCCTCTCTCCGCTCGACCATGCCGCGATCGCGGAGCTCATCAGCCTCGACGAGAGCCTTCCGGGCTTCGTCCGCGAACTGATCGACATCTACTACGTCGAGGGACGGAAGCGGCTGCAATTGCTCGATGAGGCGGCCACGTCACACGATCTGGGCTCCGCGGCGTCCGCGGCGCACGCGCTCCGAGGCTGCAGCGCGAATATCGGCGCCATCGATGTGGCGCGGAGCTGCGGCGCGCTCGAAGAGGCCGCGCGCGCCGGCGCCCGGATCGATCTCGAGAACGCTGTGGCAGCCATCCATTCCGCCTACCAGGCCGCTCTTCCCTGGCTGGCAAGCGTAGCCACCGAGCGGCAGATTTCCTAGGCCGGATTTCTCACCAACTCTAAGTGAAATCGCCACAATTAGTGTTTGTCGAGCGTCCTTCTCCCCACCGCGCTTTTCAGCGGTGGGGAGAAGGTGCCGAAGGCGGATGAGGGGCCGTTCTCGCTCTGAAGTTAATTTTTTTCATGAGTTTCCCACGCCCGTTCATGAAAATAGTCCACTGCGTCGCAAGAGCCAAGCCCCCTCATCCGCCTGTCGGCACCTTCTCCCCCAGCTGAAAAGCGCTGGGGGAGAAGGGCGCTCGACGGGGTACAGGGGTGCAGACGATTCCAGTGAGAGTGTGTTCGGCCACCATCCGTGAGGTCTTTTCCTGGCGCTCCCGACTCACCGCTGTATCACCGCCTGCCCCGGCGGCGACTCATGTCCGAAAGGACTCCCATCCATGACGACGAATCTCAAGCTGGTAGAAGGCACTGCCGACACTACTCCTCCCCCTGCTGCTCTGCCGCGCGCCGAGGAGCGCGATCTGCGCATCGACTTTCTGCGCGGGGCCGTCATGGTCGTGCTGCTGACGATCCATGTGGAGCTCTTCTCCTACCTCAACCTCATTACGTGGGAGAGATTCGGCACGATCTCCGGCGGGGAGGGCTTCGTCATTCTCTCCGGCGTAGTCATCGGCATGATCTACCGCAAGCGGCTGGAACGGGAGGGGATGAAAGCGGCGCTCTGGAAGCTGTACGACCGCGCGGCACAACTGTACCGGGTGAACGTGGCGGTGGTCGTGGGGGTGTTCCTGCTATCGCTGGTTCCGTTCTGGAATTCGGCCGAACTGATCAGCTTCACGGACCGCTTCGCGGCGAAAACGTACCAGCTCTATCCCGGGCCCGGCGTGCCGCTGGCGGAGAAAATCGCCAGGGTCTTCCTTCTCCGCGCAGGCCCACACCAGGTCCAGATCCTGGGGCTCTACGTGATGCTCCTCATCCTGACGCCTCTGATCCTGTTGCTGCTCCAGCTCAAGCGCACGCGTCTTCTTCTGGCGCTGTCGTGGATCGTCTACTTCTATAGCGCCGCGTACGGCGCCATGCCGACCGGGGCGCAGTTCGAGTATGCCTTCCCTCTCCTGACCTGGCAGATTCTCTATGTTCACGGCCTGACCGTCGGCTATCACCGCGAAACCCTGAAGAAAGCGCTCACCGGAGGGCGCCGCAAGGCTGTCCTCATCGCCGCGGGCATCGTGGCGATGGCCGGCTTCTTCCTGGCGCAGAACACGACCAACCCGGTGCTCCCGGCGTGGGCGCGTCTGACGATCATCCCCCCGGCGGTTTTCAACTCTTTCTATACCCTCTTCTGCCAGAAGAACGCGCTCGGCCTGTTCCGGCTCCTCGACTACGCCGCCGCCCTGACGGTCGCGTACTGGCTGCTGGGGAAAGGCTGGCCGGCCTTCAACCGGACCCTGGGCTGGCTCCTGATCCCGCTCGGCCAGGCCTCGCTCTACGTCTTCGTGGTCCATCTGATCTTCGTCCTGATCATCAGCAACCTCGTCCCGTTCGGCTATCGGATCGATCCGCGCTCGACGCTCATGGCCACGTTGATCCACGCCAGCGTCATCGGGGCGATCTGGCTGATGGTGCGCCACAAGGTGCTCTTCCGCTGGATTCCGCGCTGATCCGAACGGGGCAGTGGCCGCTGTATTTCGGGGGCGCCTGGCGCGACTCACGTCTCAAGGAAACACGAAAACAAACAGGAGAACGAGCATGCGAATCGAACAGCAGGAAACAGGGAGCGTGATGTTGCTGACGGTGATGGACAAACGGATCGACGCGCGCGTGGCGCCGGAGTTCAAGCGCTTCATGAATGAGATCGTCGAGGGCGGCCAGCACTGGATCGCCCTCGACATCGAGAACGTCGAGTTCATCGACAGCAGCGGCCTGGGAGCGATCGTGACCGCGCTGAAGTCCGTCGGACGCCGGGGCGACCTGGCCATCAGCGGCGCGCGCCAGCCCGTGAACGACCTGTTCCGCCTCACCAGGATGGACAAGGTCTTCCGCATGTTCGCGACCAACGATGAAGCGGTGGCGGCTCTGCAGCACTAGAGGGGAAAACCATGACCTGCAAACTGACGATCCGATACGACGCCAACTACGACGCGGTCCGTAACGCGGCCTCGGTCGTCCGCCAGTTTGCGTCTTCGCGGCCCTTCTCGAAACACGAGGTCGATGCCATCGAGCTTGCCGTCGTGGAGGCCCTGAACAACGTGGTCGAGCACGCATACAACCCCGACGAGCACGGCACGTTCGACCTGGCGGTGGAGACCGATCAACACTCGGTGCAGGTCGAGATCACCGATCAGGGGGCGCTGGCCCCGCTGGCCTTCCGCCTGGCCAATGCCAGGATCCGCTTCGACGGCTCCGATCCGGACGCGGCACCGACCGGAGGGATGGGCATGGCTCTCATCCGTGAGCTCATGGACCACGCCGAGTACCGCCGCAAGGGCAATCTCAACGTACTCCGGCTGACCAAGTTCCATTCGGCGAGCCCGTCATGAGTGCGCTGCCGGTTGATGACGAGCGGAGCACAGGGCCGGAGGCCGCTCCGTTCTACTTCGCACCATTCGAGTCGCGGACGCCGCCGGCGCCCATTCCTCACAGCACCGCCCGGGAGTTGCTCTGGCAGGTGCTCGTGACCATCGCTCTGGTGCTGGGAGCGAGGTACATCGTCTGGCGCTGGACCTCATCTCTGAACTTTCACGCGCTCTGGTTCGCCATTCCTCTGGCGGTGGCGGAAACCGGCGCCTACATCGGGCTGGCGCTCTTCGCCTTCAACCTCTGGAGGACCGCCGATACACCGATGGCGCCCCCTCCCGAGACGGCGGGCGACTGCGGCATGGCGGACGGCGAGAGGCCGGTGGCTGTCGACGTCTTCATCGCCACCTATAACGAGGATCCGGAGCTGGTGCGGCTCAGCATCCGCGACGCCAATGCGCTCCGCTATCCGCATCCGATCGACCTGCGCGTCCACGTGCTCGACGACGGACGCCGGACCTCGATGCGGGCCGTGGCGGCGCAGGAGAACGCCGGCTACATCACCCGCTCCTCCAACATCGGCTTCAAAGCCGGCAACCTGCGCAACGCCATGGAGCAGACCTCGGGCGACTTCCTGGTGATCTGCGACGCCGACACCCGGACGTTCCCCACGCTTCTCGAGCACACGCTCGGCTACTTCCGCGACCCTCAGGTAGCCTGGGTGCAGACGCCGCAGTGGTTCTACGACCTCCCCTCGGGCCGTACTCTCGACCAGGTGCTCGGGGCATCGCTCCTCGGCCCGGCCGGCGCGGCCATCGGACGGGGCGTGCAGCGGCTGACCGGCGAGCTGCGCTTCGGCCAGGATCCGTTCGCGAACGATCCGCAGATGTTCTACGACGCCATTCTGCGACGCCGCAACCGCGTCAACGCGTCGTTCTGCTGCGGCGCGGGATCGATTCACCGCCGCGAAGCGGTGATGGAGACCGCCCTCAAGAACTTCGGCCGGTCCATCGAGCGCGAGGTGGAGAAAGTCTCCTCCCAGGTTCGCGACGCGGGCAGCCGTGAGGAGTTGCGGCTGCTGATGAGCCGCGTCTCCGCCGAAGAGCTGGAGCTGACACCTTACAAGTTCCACGTCTCCGAGGACATCTACACCTCGATCGTCATGCACTCGGATGCGCAGCGGAAGTGGAAATCGGTCTTCCATCCCTTCATCGAGTCGCGGATGCTCTCGCCGCAGGACCTGCAATCGTGGGTGGTGCAGCGGTTCAAGTACGCGGGCGGCACGCTGGACATCATGCTCCACGACAATCCGATGCTGCGGCGCGGCAGCGGAATGTCGTGGCCGCAGAGGCTCCTGTACGCGGCCACGTTCTGGTCGTACCTGGGCGGCATCTGGAATCTGCTCTTTCTCCTGGCGCCGATCGTCTTTCTCTTCTCGATGGTCTCGCCGCTGGCCAGCTACTCCACCGATTTTCTGCTTCACATCCTCCCCTTCCTCTTCGCCAGCGAGGTGGCCTTCCTCGTGGGGACCTGGGGCATCTCGAACGGGAAGGGAAAGAACTCCTACATCAGCTTCTTTCCGCTCAATCTCCGCGCTCTCTGGACCGTTCTGCGCGGCAAGCAGATCAAGTTCCCCACCACGCCGAAAGAGCGGCAGGAGGGGACGTTCGGGCGACTGGTACTGCCGCAGATGATCGTGATCGCGCTGACGATTCTCGGCCTCGCTTACTACGCTGTATTACTGGCCACGGGCGTGGCGACTGATGTGGCAGCGTTCGTATCCAACGCCTTCTGGGGTCTCAACAACGTCATCGCATTGAGCGGAATCGTTTCCGCCGCATTCTGGAAGCCGGTCGAGTGATTGCCGGCATCGGAGATTGAACATCATGAAGTTTCGAACAGGACTGTTTCAGGCACGCGGACAGATCGCCTTCATCGTCGGACTGGCGGTCGCCTCGGCGCTGGCCGTTTCGCTCGATCGCGCGCAGGGCAAGCCGGTTCTGCTCGTCGTCGCGCCGCCGAAGGGCGTGGTGGAGGTCTGGAAGTCGACGCCGTCGCCGGTGGCGCGGCCGCTTTCTGACGACGAGCGCCGGGAAGCCCTCATCGCGTGGCAGTACTTCAGGAACAACACGCAGAAGAGCGGGATGGTCAACTCTGTCGACAAGTATCCGTCGACGACGATGTGGGACACCGGATCGGCGCTGCTGGCCACGATGTCGGCGGAGCGGCTCGGCATCATCACGCGCTCAGAGCTGGACGGGCGGCTGGCCACGATGCTCGGCTCGCTGGCCCGGATGCAGCTCTTCACCGGAGTCCTGCCGAACAAGTCGTACGACACCACCTCGATGCTGATGGTCGATTATGCCAACAAGCCGGCACCCGACGGGATCGGCTGGTCGGCGGTCGATCTGGCGCGCCTGGTTCTGGCGCTCCGAACCGTGGCCTGGCAGTACCCGGAACAGACCGAGGCCGTGCGGCAGGTGCTGCGCCGCTGGGACACGCGCCCGATGCTGCGCGACGGCCTGCTCTACGGCGCCCGCCGCAAAAACGGTAAGGTCGACCAGGTTCAGGAAGGCCGGCTCGGGTATGAGGAGTACGCCGCGCGGGCGCTGATGCTCGACGGGAGGGATGCCTCCGCAGCGCTGGCCTTCGCCAGTGAGCTCAAGTACGAGACCGTGGACGGCGTGCGTGTTCCGACAGACCGCCGGACCTCCCGCGACCGGGGCGCATTCAATTACGTCGTCAGTGAGCCCTACATCCTCACGGGGCTGGAGCTGGGCTGGGATTACAGCTCACGACAGTTCGCGTACAGCGTTTACA
>DATLWH010000892.1:0-4867 GCA_035576505.1 Thermoanaerobaculia bacterium
GAGATAGCGCTGCCACGCCACACGCGCCTCGCCGCGCATCCCCAGGCGCTCGAGCACGAGTGCGCGATTGAAGAGCGCCTCGCCCAGGTGCGGATCGATCTGCAGCGCGCGATTCACCGAGGCCAGCGCCTCAGGAAGCAACGACGTCCGGCCGGCCAGTGCGGCGGCGTACTGGGCCGCGGCGAGGTCGCTCCATGCTCTTGCTTCCGATGGCGAATGCTTCGTCTCCTCAGTCAGCCGCGCGATCCCTTCTTCCGGCCGGTCGATCAGCACGAGCGCCTCGGCGGCGGCGCGCCGCGCGTCCGGTGAGGTGTCCTGTTTGGCGCGATCGAGAGCTTTCGCCGCCGCGCCGATCAGCTTCATCTGCTCCGTATCGGTGGACGGGCGGTCCGCTCGCATCGCCCCACGGTACGGCGCCCAGGGGAATCCGCCCGAGAGGCGCGCCTCGACCGTGCGCTCCGATCGGGGCGCCACCTCGACGAGCTCCTGCATGGCATCGTGGCGGCGGGCGCGGAGAACGAGGAGGGACGTCACCACGATTGCCAGCGACGCCGCCGCCGCGAGGAGCCACCGTTGCCGGCCGGCGCCCAAGGCCACGCCTTCGCGGCCTCCCTCGGCGTGGAACGTCTCATTTGCGGCATCGATCATCGGCATACACGTTTCGCAAACGCTGGCGTGCTCGATCAGCACGGCGGTCTCTGCTTTCGACAGGCGTCCCTCGACCCAGGCGGCAATCGTTTCAACGTCCGGGCACTGCGAGGTGGACTGCATCATGGCGACCGCTCCTCTATGCTCGCGTCTCCTCTCTCTTCATTTGTCCGGCGCACCTCCTCGCTTTTCCAGGCCTGGCCGAAATCCATTTCGATTCGGTGCGACGCGGCCAGCAGATCGTCCGCTGCCGCTGGATCAATTCCCGCGGTCAGAAGAACCGTGCGCAACCCTTCGAGAAGCGACTCCAGGCGCCGGTAGAGCGGGCGCTGCGGCACGTCCATGAGCCGGGCGATGTCCGCGATCGTGAGCGACGACTCGAAACGGAGCCGCACCAGCATCCGGTCCGGTGCGGACCAGGCGGCCATCGTCTCGCGCAGCAGCGTGCCCGCGCGCCGCGAAACGTCGCGCAGCTCACGGTCGAGCGTATCGTTGTCTGCCCGATCCGCGGCCGGCAGCGGAACCGCATCTTCCGCCGGAAGCGGGACCTCGCGCGGGCGCGGAGTGCGCTGCTGCAGACGATCGGCGATCTCGACCACTTCATTCCTGGTGATCGAGGCGTCGACGGAGCGGATGATCGGCATGGCCTCATCGACGGAGCGGTGCTGGCGGCCGACCAGATCTTCGATGAGAACCGCCCGCTCACCGAGCCGCTGCGCCTCCCGCGATGGCCGCCACCGCCCGTGCATCCGTTCGCGATGGTCCGCCAGCTGGCGCTGGGCGATGATGGCCAGATACGTAGCCAATGACGAGCGCCCCTCGTAGCGGCGAAGGATCGCGTAGTCGTTCTCCACGAGGGCCAGCTTGACCATCGAGGCGAAATCGTCGACGTCACCGGCCGCAACCCCGCCGCGCTGGCACACACGCCGGACGATACGGTCGATCAGCTCGAGGTTGTGCTCGAGAACCTGGCGCGGATCCATTAGTCGGTGATTATGGAAGGTGTCGATGGTATACCCCACTCCTTCCGATCGCAATCCGCCTCGCGAGCCCCCGCTCTCTACAATATCCGCGGCCGCCATTCGTCTACAGCAGTGGATGGACAATCTTGCGAGCGTAGCCGCGATGACCGAGAACGACAGGCGAATCTCCGAGATCGTCGCGGCAGAGGGATCGCGGCTGCGCGGGTTCATACGCCGCCGCGTGCCCGATGCGTCGGACGTCGAAGACGTCCTGCAGGAGGTCTTCTACGAGCTGGTCGAGGCCAATCGGCTCCTCATGCCGATCGAGCACATGACTGGCTGGCTCTTCCGCGTGGCGCGCAACCGCATCACGGACCTCTTCCGGAAGCACGAGCCGGAGAGCTTCGCCGGCGCGGCGGTCGAAGGGGAAGACGGCGAGATGCTCGAGATCGAGGATCTGCTGCCCTCGCCCGACGCCGGGCCGGAAGCACTCTACACCCGCCACGTGCTGCTCGATGAGGTGGAGTTCGCCCTGAGCGAGCTTCCCGACGAGCAGCGCGAGGTCTTCATCGCCCACGAGCTGGAAGGGCGCAGCTTCAAGGAGCTGTCGGCGGAAACAGGAGTCAACATCAACACCCTGCTCTCGCGCAAACGCTACGCGGTGCTTCATCTGCGCGAGCGTCTGCAGAGCATTTACGACGAATTCAGGAACGAGTAAGGAGCAACGACATGAGAAGAAAACGGCTTTTATGGATCGCGCCGGCGGCCATCGCGGGAATGGTGCTTTTCGCCTTCATCGGCGGAGAAGTGGTGATGCGCCTGTGGAACTGGCTGCTGCCCGACCTGTTCGGTTTCAAGCAGCTCACCTTCTGGCCCGCTCTCGGCCTCCTCGCTCTCTGCCGGATTCTCTTCGGAGGCTTCGGTATGCGCGGCGGCGACATGCGCTCCCGAATGCGCCGCCGCATGGCCGAGCGCTGGGACCGCATGACCCCCGAGGAGCGTGAGAAGTTCTGCGGAGGGATGCATGGACGGTGGGGGCGGGAGGTTCCGCAGGAGCCGAAGGCGGAGGTGTGAGGACGAGGGCTCTCCAACGGGCTCATATGGTCCTTACAGCGGACGAGACGTTCCGCATAAGCAGGACCAGTAGGTCCGCATGGCGGACCGAGTGGTCTGCAGTAGGGACCATGACATCCTCATGGCGGACCGAATGGTCCGCACCATAGGACATGCAGGTCCGCATGACTGACCGAGTGGCCCGCACTCAGGATCATGAGATCCTTGTTGAGGACCTGACGGTCCGCATAGAGGACCGGCAGGTCCGCAAGACAGACTGAATAGTCCGTACTATGGGATCGGTCGGTCCGCATCATGGGACCGGTCGGTCCGCATCATGGGATCGGTAGTCCGCATCATGGGACTTGACAGTCTGCACTACGGGACTGGCAGCCCGCATGATAGGACTTCACGGTCCGCATGACTGGACTTGATAGTCCGTACTGCGGACTGCCAATGCGCAGCATGCGACTGGACAGTCTGCACCATAGGATTGGCAGTCCACATCATGGGACTGACAGTCAGTACCATGGGACTGAACGGGCCGTACCAGGGGACTTGCAGTCCTCAGCCCACGATCTGCCCCGCGTGCAATCGGCGCAGGAAGGTGTCGAGCGGTAGCATGCGCGTCCCGTCGAGCTCCAGCTCGCGGGTACCGCGATACACGATGTAGGCCTTCACGGTGGCTCCAGAGCGGAGGGCATCGATCCCTTTTCTCCAGTCGCGACGGAGTTCGCGGCCGTTCTTCACCTCGATGGCCACGATGTTGCGGCCGTGCCACCAGACGAAATCGACTTCGCTGCCGCTCGGGGTGGCCCAGTAGCCGAGGGAGCCTTTGATGCCGGCGTAGTGGAGGTAGCTCCGGATCTCGTGATGGACGAGGTGCTCCAGGAGAACGCCATCCCAGTCTCCGGAAAGCGGCTGGTCGAAACCGCCGGCCGCCGCGTGAAGCACACCCGGATCGAACCAGTAGAATTTCGGGAGCGCAACCTCTTTGACTTTCGCGCGCGGCCGCCAGGCGGGCAACCAGCTACCGATGAGGGTGTCGACGAGGATTTCAAAGTACCCGCGCACGGTGTCGCGGGAGACGCCGGCGTCGCGCGCGATTCCGGAGATGTTCGTCGTCTGGCCCGCGGCAAGCGAGGCCACCTCCAGAAATCTGCTGAAGCCGCCGAGGTCCCGAACGAGCCCCTCGGCTTTGATCTCTTCTGCGAGATAGGTCGTGACATACGCGCGCAGAAACTCCTCGCGGGCCTCGTCGTCCGGCGCGTTCACACTGAGAGGCATGGCTCCGAAACGAAGGAGTTGGGCCGAGGCAACCGAGAAGTTCATCTCCGCGGTGGTGAGGGGAAAGAGATTCTTCACGACGGCCCTGCCGGCGAGCAGGTTGGCGGCGCCTCGCTTCAGCTTCCGCGCGGACGAGCCGGTCAGTGCGAATTTCTTGTAGCCCTTTTCCTCCATGAGGAAATGAACCTCGTCCAACAGGCGGGGCGCGCGCTGCACTTCATCGATGACGATCCAGCGGCTTCGAGCTTGCGCAAGGACCTCGGCACGGAACTCTGACGGATCACGCTCGCAGCGCAGCATGACTTCCGAGGCCAGCAGGTTGACGACGAACGCGTCTTCGAAACGGGAACGGATCCACGTGCTCTTACCCGTTCCCCGGGCACCGAAGAGAAAGAAGGACGAGCGAGGGGTCGGCAGGCTGCGTGTATACATCGACACCAAATTTACCGTCAAAATGGTGTCGATGTCTACCTACCTCCTCACGAGCGGATGCGCGCGGAAGAACGCCCACATCTGACTCGTGGCGTCGATGCTGCGGCTCGTCGGTCCGACGAACCACACCGGCAGCGGGCCGCCGCCGGGCCAGGTATGGCCTCCGTCTCGGATGGTGTAGAGAACCACGGCCGCGCCGTCAGCGCAGTTCGGGTATTCGCGGCGGATGACATCGGCTGCGACGGCCGAGTCGATGGGATCAGCTGCGCAGCGGTTTCGTCTCGCCCAGTTCGCGGTCCAGGCCGGGATGCTCGGGAAGAGGTCGGGGGCGATCGGCGACTGGCCGCCGTTGTAGGGAGCCATTCGATCCGCAGTCCCGTGGAAGGCAATCATCGGCACCGGCCGATAGTCGGTGCACCACGTCCACGGGATCATTTGCGCGGCCCCCACCATCCCCACCGCCGCGATCCGGTCGGACAGCGTGC
>DATLWH010000893.1:0-5803 GCA_035576505.1 Thermoanaerobaculia bacterium
CGATGTCGTGCGTGCGGCCTGTCAGATTGTTCCAGGCGATGGCGACGGCGGGAACGATCGTCACCGTCGAATACGTGCCGGCCAGAACGCCGATCAGCAGGATCCATGCGAACTCGTGGATCACCTTGCCGCCGAAAAGCAGAAGCGCGATGAGCACGATGACCACGGAGCCCGAGGTCAGAATCGTTCGCGACAGGGTCTGGTTCATGGCCAGGTTGAGCTGCTCCTGGAGCGTCATACGCGTCTTCAGCTTCCGCTTGTTCTCGCGGACGCGGTCGTACATGACCACCGTATCGTTGATCGAGAAGCCGACGATGAGCAGAAGGGCCGCCACGATGTTCAGCGAGAACTCGCCGTTGATCATCATCAGGAAGGCCAACGACATCAGCACGTCATGGACGATGCAGACGATGGCCGAGGCGCCGAACATCAGATCGAAACGAAGCCAGAGGTAGAGTCCCATGGCCAACGTCGAGAAGACGACCGCCCAGATGGCCTTCGCTTGCAGGTCGCGGCCGACCTGTGGTCCGACCGTTTCCTGACCCAGAACGTTGAACGTGCCGAGGAAGGTCTTGTCGTTCAGCACGCCGGCGATTCTCGTCGTCACGCCGGGAGACGAGGTGACCTGGCTCATGCTGGTGAAGATGCCCACTTCCGAGCGCTTGTTGATGACGTTCTGGGCAACGTTCTTGTAGTAGTCCTTCGCCGCCGGAGTCGCTCCCTTCGCATCAGGATCGAGCGAAGATAGAAGTTCGGCCAGCCGGTCGCGGCCGTAGAAGTTGAGGTCGAGCTTGGTACCGGACTGGGGATTCAGATCAGCATTCAGCTTGGCGACGGTCTGACCGGCGTAGTCGGTTTCCTTGCTCAGTTCCGGAAGGCGGATGAGCACGGCGTTGGCGTCCGCCTTGCCGTACTGCTGGATCGAAGCGTTGGTCAGGTCGGCGCGGAGCCGGTCCATCGGAACGGCGTCGCGGAACTTCAGCGTTACCGTCGCCCCGCCGGCGAAGTCGATTCCCCAGTTGACGCCGTGCTTGAAGAACATGGCCAGCCCGAGGAGCATGAAGAGGAGGGAGAACGCGACGGCGTGAAAACGCCAGCGTACGAAGTCATATTTGGAATTGACGAAAATCTGCATGGGTATCTCTCCTCGCCTGCCTTAGATGCTGATCTCGGTCGGGCGATCCTGTGCTTTGTACATGACGTCGAAGATCACGCGCGAGACGAAGAACGCCGTGAAGACCGACGCGAACAGACCGATGAGCAGCGTGACGGCGAATCCTTTGATCGGGCCCGTTCCGAACTGGAAGAGGAAGAGCGCCGAGATGATCGTCGTCATGTGCGTGTCGATGATGGTGCCGAAGGCGCGCGAGAAGCCGTTCTCGATGGCGGCGCGAACGGTCTTGCCGTCGCGCAGCTCCTCGCGGATGCGCTCGAAGACGAGCACGTTCGAATCGATGGCCATACCCAGCGTCAGGATGATGCCGGCGATGCCGGGAAGGGTCAGGGTGGCGTGGAAGATGGCCATCATCCCGAGGAGGATGACCAGGTTGAGCAGAAGCGCCAGCACCGCGTTGATGCCCGCGCCTTTGTAGTAGACAAGCACCGCCAGGACGAGAGCGATGAAGCCGATGATCGAAGCCAGCACGCCCTGGCGGATCGAATCGCGCCCCAGCGACGGACCGACGGTGCGCTCCTCCAGCGTCGTCAGCGACGCCGGCAGCGAGCCGCTGCGAAGTACGAGCGAGAGGTCGGCAGCCTGCTGCTGGGTGAAGCTGCCCTCGATCACGCCCGATTCGTTGATCTGGTTGTTGATGACCGGCGCGGAGACGACCCTATTGTCCAGGACGATGGCCAGGCGCCGTTTGATGTTTGCCCCGGTCAGATCGCCGAACTTGCGTGCTCCGTCCGGCGTGAGCGAGAAGCCGACATTCGGCTGGCCGAGCTGGCCCTTCTGCACGCGTGCGTTCTTGAGGTCGGTACCCGTGACCGGGACCGTCTTGCGGACGGCGTAGAACTCGACACCGGCCGCGCGGCCGAGCGCATCTTCCTTCGTGCCGGGCAGGACGTCGACCTCAGTCTTCATATTCGGTGCGACCGTCGCGAGCGCGGAGGCTGCATCAGGGGCGGCATCGCCCTCCACGAGGCGAAACTGGAGCTGGGCGGTGGTCTTGATGATGTCTTTCACGCGCGCCGGATCGTCGACGCCCGGGAGCTGGATGACGATGCGGTTGTCGCTCTCCGGCGCGATGTAGGGCTCGGTGACGCCGAGGGCGTTGACGCGGTTGTCGATCGTCTCGACCGTGTGCGCGATCGTGTCGCGCTCGATGGCGGTCTGCGAGGCCGTCTTCATCTTGAGCTGCAGGGCTCCCTCGGGCGTGCGGCCCATGTCGAATGACGGGAGGTAGTCCTTGGCGATCGTCTCGTACCCGGTGGCTGGCGTGTCCGCGGGCAGGGTGGCCACGAACGTCGTGTCATTCACCCGGCGCGTGGTCGGAATCGGCAGGTTGCTCTTCTTGGCCTGGGCCTTCAGCATTTCCGAGGCCTGATCGGTCTCGAGGCGCACGGCATCGCCGACATTGACGCGCATGACGAGATGCGTGCCGCCCTTCAAATCGAGGCCGCGGCGGATCGGCTCGGGGTTATCGGTTGTCGGTATCGTCGCGGCGGCGAAGCCGACGAGGACGAGCAGGATCAGAATGACTTTCCACAACAGACCTCTAGTCAAGATTTCCTCCAGGGAAAAAGGGAGCGGTTACTCCGCCGCATCGCCCGTGATGATTCCGGTGACCGCAGAACGTGCAACCTTGACCTTCACATTCTCGGCGATTTTCAGGTAGACAACTTCGGCCTCAACACCCTGCACCGTCCCGTAAATCCCGCCCGAGGTCAGGACGCGATCTCCCTTTTTGAGCGTACTCAGCATTTCCGCCGTTTTTCGGCGCTGTTTGTTCGCCGGCGCGATGACGAGGAAGTAGAAGACGAGAAAAATCGCCGCGATCGGCAGGATGTTGATGAGGAAGGCGGCGGTGCCGCCGGAACCGGCGGTTTGGAGCAGAGCAATTGCTGTCATATCGTTTTTTCTATCTGATTCATTCGATCGGGGGCTCTTTGTCGTCAGCGTCTACTTCGCCGCTCACGACCCGCGAGAGGAACGCATCGCGAAAAGCCTGCAAAGAGTTGGACGCGATAGATTGCCGAATCCCCCGCATCAAGTCAAGGTAAAACCAGACGTTGTGGATCGTGTTGTAGACCATCGCCGCGATCTCGCCGGTTACGTAGAGGTGCCGAAGGTAGGCACGGGAGACCGTCCGGCAGGTCATGCAGGAGCAGTTCGGATCGAGCGGCCGCTGGTCGCCGGCATACCGTGCATTCTTGATTGCCACCTTGCCGTAACTCGTGAAGAGCGAGCCGTTTCTGGCGTTCCGCGTCGGCATCACGCAGTCGAACATGTCGATCCCCGCGGCCACGCCGTCGAGCAGATCCTCGGGGGTTCCAACGCCCATCAGGTAACGCGGCTTGTCCGCCGGCAGCAGCGGCGCCGTGAATCGCATCACATCGAGCATCTCCTCTTTCGGCTCGCCTACCGACGCACCCCCGATGGCGACGCCCTCGAAGTCCAGCGCCCCGATCTCCTCCGCGCTCCGTTTGCGCAGATCGTGATGAATGCCTCCCTGCACGATTCCGAAGAGCGCCGGCGAACCGCTTCGCGCCGCCAGCGAGCGCCGGGCCCAACGGTGGGTCAGCTCCATCGACCGCTCGACCTCGGCGTGGGCGATGCCGTATCCGGGGCATTCGTCGAATGCCATGGCGATGTCGACCCCCATCCGTTGCTGGATGTCGATCGATGCCTCCGGCGAGAGGAAATGCGCCGAACCGTCGATATGGCTCCGGAACTCGACCCCTTCCTCGCGCACTTTACGGATCGAGGCCAGCGAGAAGACCTGAAACCCGCCGGAGTCGGAGAGGACGGCCCGGTCCCAGTTCATGAACCGGTGTACTCCACCCAGCCGTTCGACCAGATCGACGCCGGGCCGCAGCATGAGGTGATACGTGTTGTTGAGGATGATCTCGGGACCCAGTTGCTGCAATTGGTCGGTCGTCAGCGACTTGACCGACGCCAGAGTCCCCACCGGCATGAACACCGGCGTCTGGATCGTGCCGTGCCCTGTGACGATCTCGCCGCGGCGAGCGGCGCCGTCGGTGGCGAGGAGGCTGAAGGTCAGGCGGTTCATTACGCTTCGAATTGCAGACACAGCGATCGTCGAGAAGGCTCTCGACGCTACACAGGTGTCCCGCGATTTCAACTCTGGTTTTGTGTTTAGACAACGCGGCGCAGCCGCCGGCAACGCGCGCGCGGCGCGCAGTCATTGCAGCTTCATCTGCTCGACGTGAACGCTGCTCGGGAGCGTGATCGTGAAGCGGCTCTGCTCGACCGGGGCGTTGATCTTCACGTTCAGAAACTCGTAGCGCGTCTTGTCGCCATCTCCCTCGGTGTACTCGAACTGCGTGGTCAGGTAGCTCTTCTTGTCGATGAAGACCTTGATGTGGCGCACGCGCTTTGCGATCCCCTTGGTCTTCGGGTCGAGATCCAGAACGTAGTACGGTTTGTCAGACGTGTTCGTGAACGTGAAGTTGAACCAGGCGCCAAGCTCGTCGATCGCACCGCTGGCTCCCATGTACTTGAAGATGCGGTCCTGGTAACGCTTCACCTCGATCCGCTCGGCCTTGTTGAGGTCGGGGTAGTACGTGGTGAGCATGCCGTCGGCGATCAGCATGGTCACGCGCTTCGGAGCGTCATAGGTCCAGAGGACGTTATTCGGTTTCGAGTAGACGAAACGGCCGGTCGAGACCTCGGGCTTGGAAAGGAGGGCCAGCGTCTTCTCCTGGCGAAAGTCCGCCTGGAGCGTGTTCGTATTGTTCTGAGCAAGCTGCACCTTCCGGATCACTTCGTCCAGCGAATCCGGATTGGCGGAGCGTGCGGCGGAGGCGGGAACGGCAAACGTGGCCGCACTGATCGCCAGCGCGAGAAACTTCCTGATCAACATGGGCTGCCCCAACGCCTCGCGCGAAAATCGTATTTCAGGGTCGGCGGGTTATACTCAGTAAGAACTGAGGTTATTGATGAAAAAGAACTTGCCGGCGATCGCCCTCCTTTTGCTCGTCATTACCGCCCGGGCCGGCTCGGCCGCGATCCAGTACGAGTTCCGACAGACGACATCGTCGGACCTCGAATCGATCCCTTCTTCCGATTGCGTCGGGCGTGCCATCATCGATGGCGACCGCTCCCGGGTCGAGTTCGTCTCCGGAAACGCCTACCCTCCCGGAACCTACATCATCGCCACAAACGGATCGCGGACCATGACCTTCGTCGATCCCAGCAGGAAATCGTTCGTCGAGGTGAATGCCGCCAGCGTGACGAGCGCCATCGGCTCTCGCAAGATCACCGTGGCCAACAAGAAGATCGACGTCACGAAGTTGCCTGACCAGATGACCGTGGCCGGTTTTCCGACCGAGCACTACCGGCTGATCATGAGCTACGACATCACTCTCAGCTTCGGCAACCTGCCGCTGACGCAGACGGTGAAGACCACCATCGACAAGTGGACGACGAACGCCTTCGGCGACGTCGGAGACACCTTCCTCGCCGGCGGCGCTCTGCACACAGGCAATGCCGATCTGGACGACCTGATGACGGCGGAGAACTCGAACATCAAGGGTTTTGCCCTCAAGCAGATCGTCAACGTAACGACGATCAACAATCACGCCCCGCAGAGCGGTGAGTCCCAATTGAAAGTGAACCGTA
>DATLWH010000894.1:0-16617 GCA_035576505.1 Thermoanaerobaculia bacterium
GGGAGTGGGGAGTGGGGGGTGGGAGAGGGTGTCGGGTGGGAGTCGGGTGTCGGGGGTCGGAGATGAACTGGTCGGATTTGAGGCGCGACCCCTTCTCCCACCTTCCACGCCCCACTCCCCAACAACGAAAAGGACGGCCACTCGGGCCGTCCTCTCTTTGGAACCTCTGTCGGTAGGTTTACTGGGGGATCGTGACGTTCGCCGCCTGGAGCCCTTTCGGGCCCTGCACGAGGTCGAACTCGACCGGGGAGCCTTCGGCCAGCGAACGGAATCCTTTCGACTGGATCGCCGAAAAGTGCACGAATACGTCCTCGCCGCCTTCCATCGTGATGAAGCCGAAGCCCTTCGCATCGTTGAACCACTTGACAGTACCGGTGCTACGCATTCTTGAGAATCTCCTTTGGTTTGTTTCCGATATTTCGTGATGCTGCCTGGAGATCCGTGGAGGCGACCTTTCGTCACTCAACGGCTCGCGTACAGTCTAGTCACGCCAGGCTCGGACCAACAGGCAGAGGGGAAAGGCTATTTCCAGCAGGCACGGCCGGCAGTGTTGGTTGCCCAATGTTCGGGCAACGGTGACGAACTGAACGTTCTTCCTCGCAGCCTCCTAAGTAGGAGGAGATCCAACTCACGGCTGCGCAAGCGCCGGTCGGACTAGAGAGTCCGACCTACGTTTGTCTCTGCGAGCGCGGAGCCATGTGGGATCGAATCGCGCAGCAAAACGTAGGTCGGACTCTCTAGTCCGACCGGAGCTCGCGCAGTCCTAAATCGAAGCACTGCGTTCGATTACGCGGTCGAGTATTTGCGGTGACCCTTACTAGGGTGCCGGCTTCCGCCTGCGGACGGCGAACGAGCTGGTCAGCCCCACGACGATCATCATGGCGGTGATCCCGGCAGCCCACGGCATGAAGGCGCTGCGCGGCGGTTCGATGGTGACGTCGAGACCGTCGCGCATCTCGTTGAGGGTGGCCAGATGATCGGGCACGGCAGCCACCGCGACCGCGTCCCGCGTGGCCCGCAGCGTCGTGGTGATGACCAGATCGCGCCCCTGCCGGATGTGTTGCTCGTAGTGCAGTGCCGGGCCGTCCAGGACGGTGTCGTTTTCATCGGCGCGCGCGTTCGCGCCGCCGCGGATGATCAGCCGTTCGGTGACATCGAGCGGGTAGTCGATGGACAGCGGCATCGAACGGACGAGCGTCTCGGGGCGTGACAGGTGCTGCTCCACGGCACGGGGGTAGTAGGTCCAGGAGTCGTTTTTCCAGAGGTCGTGGATGGTGTAGCGCTCGCGTAGCACGACGACGTTGTGAAGACGGTCATCGGAGATCGACGGCCTGCCGAGCGCCTCGATGCGCGGATGGTCGACGGCGTAACGGTTGAGATGTTTCTTCGCCACGTCGGCGAGCGACTCGGTAGCCAGCCGTGCGCGGATGTCGTCCGCATCGTGGCCGGAGTAGGTCGAGTCGACCTCGAGGGTCATCCGCTGGTTGTCGGTGCTGATGATCTCATCGACGCGGACGCTGCCGTGAGGGTGGGTGACGATCGGCGTCAGAGCATTCGTGCTGGGACGTACGACGAGTGCGCGCTCATCGCTCGGCGTGTCGAGCGTGGCCAGCGTGCCGCCTTGATCGGAGAGCGTGGCGTCGACCCAATAGGTTTTCCCACCGTCGAGGACCTGGGTGATGACGTGGTCGAAGAGAAACGGCGAGGGGAGGAAGTCGTCGAGCCGGCGGTGCAGCTTCGTGTTGACGAAGGCCGGATAGGCCTCGATGCCGAGGTCCCGGAGGAGCGCGGCCAGGAGGAGCGCCTTGTCCTTGCAATCGCCGTAGCGTTTGGCCAGGACGACCGACGGCTGCCGCGGCTCGTGGGAACCGCGGCCCATTTCGATGCCGAGGTAGCGGACGTCGTCCTGCACGAAGCGGATCGCGGCGACGATCTGAGCCTCACGTCCCTGATGCGACGCGCGGATTTCGTTTGCGAGCGCCGCCACCTCTCTCCGTGAGTCGTCATCGAGGCGGAACGGGGTGTCCGCCCATTTCGCGACCTCGCTCCAGGAGGCGTACTCCGTGACCTGCACGGTTTCCCACGGGTCGTACCAGTCAGGCGTCAGGTCTTCGGCGTCGGTGGCGGCAACGTCGCGGCGCTCCCATGTGTACACATCCTCGGCGCCGCGATGTTCGATGTGTGCCGGTTTGCTGACGTGGAGCGGCCGGCTTGCCGGCCAGATCACGCGGTGGCGGATCAGGCGTGTCGGAACGGAAGGGCCGAAGTCGAATTCATCCGCGTAGCGGCCGCCGAGGATCGGGTTCGCGCCCTCCAGCGACCAGGAGTAATCGATGACATCGCCGGGCCGTACGTCTTTGAGAAACAGAAGCGCCGTGAGCTGGCCGTCGTAGATACCGTCCTTGGCATCGCTTTCTTTCTCGATGATGCGCACTTCGTCGCGCGCCATCTCGTCGATCCGCTTGCCGTCGCGGATGAGGCCGGCGTCGTGAAGGACGAGCCGTTGATAGGAGGGATCGAAGTCGATGTTCAGCTCCGAGGCGCTCTGAACGCCGGCCGAGGTAACGACCTTGCGCACGCGCCGGAAGTACTCGTCGACGTTGGTTCCATCGACCCGAACCTGGTGATCTTCGAGTAGCCCGTCGATGCCGGAGCGGACGCCGCGATTCGCTGCGCGCGGCTCAACGCTGACCGTGTCGATCCAGGCGGGTGCGCGGCGTACGTCGAACTGGCCGGCGTCATCTGCCCGTACGGCCGCCCTCGCCGAAGCGGTGATGAAGAGAATGAAGGGAATGAGGATGAGCTTACGCATTGCGCTTCGTGCGTTGTCGGTGATCGGTCGTCGGTCGAGATCGTGCTGTCGGTTTGGTTTCCAGAGAGAACCTGAAGCACGAAGAACTTATTTTCTCCTTCGGGCTGCGACGCGGCGAAGCGCACACGACCGACAGCCCCACAACCCCGCGCAGCGCAACTACCGGCTGCTCCGTTTCGCCGCCCAGGAACAGATGGGGCAGGCAGCGAAGTCGTGATTGCGGGCCGGACAGTACGCGCGGCCGAAATAGATGATCTGCAGGTGGCGCTTCGCCCAATCCTCCCGCGGGAAGAGTCTCTTCAGGTCGCGCTCGGTCTGCTCCACATTCTTTCCTGACGACAGTCCCCAGCGTGCGGCGAGGCGATGAATGTGGGTGTCGACGGCAAAGGCCGGTTCGCCGAATGCCTGCGACATGACCACGCTGGCCGTCTTGTGGCCCACGCCGGGGAGTCTCTCCAGCGCTTCGATGTCCCGGGGAACCTGCCCGCCGTGTTCCTCGACGAGGGTCTGGGCAAGTTTCCGGATGTTGCGCGCTTTGCCGGGCGCGAGCCCGCAGCTCCGAATGAGGCTCAGGATCTCGCTCTCGCGCATGGAGGCGAGCTGCCGCGGCGTCGAAGCGCGCGCAAACAGCGCCGGCGTCACCTTGTTGACCTGGACGTCGGTCGTCTGCGCCGAAAGCACGACGGCCACGAGCAGCGTGAACGGATCGGCGTGCTGGAGGGGGATGGGTGGGGCGGGGAAGAGGCGGTCGAGGATTTCGCCGATTCTGACCGCTTTCTCCTGTTTCTTCATTGATGAATGCTGATCCGCAGATGACAAAGATGGAACGCAGATTGGGGCTTGCCTCAACCTCATTATCTGCGTTCCATCTGCGTCATCTGCGGATCAATGATCTTCCGCCATGCTTCGACGGCCTCCGGCATCGGCGGCGAGACCAGCTCCGGCCTTCCCGCCAATTCCAGCAGCTCCTTCGGCCGAACGTTCCCGTCGCGTCCTCGCAGAAGTCCCCGCACGTATGCGTGTGCGGCCACCTCGCCGCGCCGTTCGAGGATGTGCTCGAAGTAGAGCCACTTCTCGTCCCAGCAGACGATGCGTGAGCGGACGGTGAAGCGCTCGAAGGGGAGCAGCGATCTGTGGTAGCGGATGAACGTGGCCCCGACCATCGGCCGCCACCCCCGCCCCAGGACTCGCCGCAACAGGCGCGTGCGGGCCAGGATCTCCACGCGGCCGATGTCCATCATGCTGAGGTAGCGCCCGCTGTTCATATGCATGTTGAGGTCGAGGTCATTCGGCCAGACCCGCATGGCAATGACGCAATCGTCGAGCACGCCGAGCCGGCGGCGGAAACGGCTCTTGAAAAGCGCGAGAAGAAAGCGGAAGAGGACGACCATGGAGTGGATGGGTAGAGTAGTGGATTCGGAAAGGACAGTGGATTAGTGGATTAGTGGATTGGGACGAAGCAAGCCCGCGTGCTGTGAATGCTTCGCGATGACTCTGGTCACTGATCGACTAATCCACTGATCGACTAATCCACTGATCGACTAATCCACCGATCGACTAATCCACCAATCCACTCACACGCTACTGCAGATCGAACAACAACACTTCCCCATCCCCCTCAATCGTCACCTTCGGCTCCTTCTCGATCGCCGCGCCGTCGCCGGCGCTCAGCGTCTCGCCGTTGAGAGAGACTTTTCCGCGCGCCACCTGCAGCCATCCGTAACGATCGGGGCGGAAATCGAACGTCACGCTGGCGCCGCCGCGCAGCGTCGTGGTGTAGAGGTCGGCGTCCTGATGGATGGTGAGCGAGCCGTCGCGGCCGTCGCGGGAGGCGACGAGGCGGAGGCGCCCCTCGCGCTCGGCGGCCGGAAATGTCTTCTGCTCGTATCCGGGCGTGATGCCGTGGCGCTCGGGAAGAATCCAGATCTGCAGAAAGTGCACGGTCTCGTCGGAGGCGTTCTTCTCGCTGTGCATCACGCCGGTGCCGGCGCTCATGCGCTGCACCTCACCGGGGCGGATTACCGAACCGGTGCCCATCGAATCGCCGTGCCCCAGCTCTCCCTCGAGAACGTACGAGATGATCTCCATGTCGCGGTGGCCGTGCGTTCCGAAGCCGCTCCCGGCCTGTACGCGGTCTTCGTTGATGACGCGCAGCGAGCGGAAGCCCATGAAGTCGGGATCGTGGTAATCGGCGAAGGAGAAGGTGTGGTAGGTGTTGAGCCAGCCGTGGTCGAAATGTCCTCGCTCTTCAGACTTGCGGATTCGGATCATTTTTCTTTCTCCTGCTGCCACAACAAGAACGCATTCCGGCGTAAGATAACTATCTCACCGCAGAGAGGGAGCCGCGTATGCGTCTCGGCAAGGTATTGGTCGTGCTCACCGCGTTCGCCGCCTCGGCGACCGGAGTGGCGCAGGAGAGTGTGGCACCTGCCGCGCCGGACTGCACGGTGCGGCCCGAACAGATGCGCGGCCACGAGCGCAACATCTGGCACACGCTCTCAGTTCGTGCCGAGGCGGTCGCGCCGAGCGCCACGGCCAACGCGGCGGCGGCCGGCCGAGGTCACGCGGTGCTTCCTCCGAGCGGTCCGCCGGTGCCTACGTACCAGCCGGCGAACTTCATCGATGACGAGATCTTCGGAAAGATGGTGCGCGACGGCATTCTCTGGACCGCTGCATCCGGCGACTCGGAGTTCCTCCGCCGTGTCACGCTCGACCTGACCGGCGCCATTCCGACGCCCGATGCGGTCAAGGCCTTCCTCGCCGACAGCAGCGCCAACAAGCGCGAGAAAGTGATCGATCAGCTCCTGGCCTCCGACGCATTCGTCGACCGCTGGACGATGTGGCTCGGCGATCTGGTGCAGAACGTCTCCACGGCGACGAACAACAACATCGGTACGGCCAGCCGCGATTACTACTACAGCTTTCTCCATGATTCGATCAAGGCGGGCAAGCCCTACGACTGGATCGTCCGGCAACTGATCAGCGGTACCGGCGATGAGTCGTCGCATGGAGAGGTCGAGTACTGGAGGCGGGACATTCAGAACAACGGTCCCATTCAGGACACCTACGACAATCTCTCCTCCTCCACCGGAGCGCGCTTCCTGGCCGTCAGGCTGCAATGTCTTTCCTGTCACGGCGGCTTCGGCCACCTGGAGCAGGTCAACTCATCCCTGGCCAAGAAGAACCGGATGGACTTCTGGCAGAACGCCGCCTTCTTTTCGCAGGTGACCGTCACCCAGATGAGGGATCCGACCGGCGTGAATCTGAACGTTCTCGCGGACAACACCACCGGTGCGTACCGCCTCAATACCAATTCCGGCAACAAAACGCCCCGGCAACCAGTCAATGGCGTCAGCGTCGTCGACCCGGCGTTCATCCTCAGCGGCGAGAAGCCGGCGCCGGGCGAGGTGCGCCGCGCGGCCTACGCCCGCATGCTGACGGCGCATCCACAGTTCGCGCGTGCCACGGTCAACTACCTCTGGAAAGAGCTGTTCGGTCTCGGCATCGTGGAGCCGGCGGATAACCACGATCTCAACCGGCAGGACCCCGCCACGCTGGCGACGGGAGCGGTGCTGCAGCCAACACATCCGGCGCTCCTCACGAAGCTGGCCGCCGCGTTCGTGGCGAATGGTTACGATCCGAGGGCGACGCTGAAGTTGATGGTGATGTCGAATGCGTACCAGCTCTCCTCGCGCTATTCGCCGAGTGTGTGGAACGAGTCGTGGACGCCGTACTTTGCGCGCCACTATCCACGGCGGCTGATGGCGGAAGCGCTTCTCGATGCCGTCGTGCGCGCGACCGGGGTCGGTGCCAGCATCACCACCTCGAACAACGGCAGCCTGATCTTGTCCGTTCCCAGAGCAATGATGCTTGCCGACACGACCCAGGGCGGCGACTATCGCACGTTCCTGAACACATTCGGCCGCGGCAACCGCGACGACGAGCCCCGCAGCGATGACAGCTCGGCCGTCCAGGCCCTGATGCTGCTCAATGACCCGATCATCGTCAGCCGCGTACACAACGCCGCCGCGGGCTCGACCGTCCAGACGACGCTCTCGGCGACGAAGGACCCTGGTGCGATCACGGACACGCTCTATCTGACGACGTTGTCGCGCTACCCGACCGAGACCGAGCGGGCGGCGGGCATCGCGCAACTCGGCAGCGGCGACCTCACGAAGAAGACCGAGGACCTGCAGTTCGCACTGCTGAACAAGCTCGAGTTCCTGTTCAAGTAGACACAAGGAACGAAAAGTCATGAGAAAACACGACAATTGTGAATGCGAACGTGGCGGATCGTTCCCGCTCTTCGGGGAAGGATTCTCGCGCCGTCGTTTCATGGAGTTGGCCGGCACCACGCTGGTAGCGTCGTATTTCGCTCCGGTTCTGAGCGCACGCCTCGTGCAGGAGGTCAAGTCCGTCAACCCGTCTTTGCGGAAGACCGCGAAGAACTGCATTCTCATCTTCCTGGCGGGCGCGCCGAGCCACACCGACACGTGGGATTTGAAAGAGGGGGCGTGGACACCGGCGAATTTCAATCCCACTCCATACGATTCGTTTCGCTTTCCGCAAGGGTTGATGCCGAACACCGCCAGCCAGATCGACAAGCTGTGCATCGTGCGCAGCGGCCTGGCCTGGGCGGCTGTTCACCCACTGGCGCAGACATGGGTGCAGATCGCCCGCAATCCGAGCGGTGCGACGGGATCGATCGCCCCCCACATCGGCGCCGTCGTGGCTCTGGAGGCTCAGCTCAATCAACAACCCACTGACGTGCTACCCGGGTTCGTCTCGATCAACCAGGCGATGGCCGGGTCCGGATATCTACCCGCCCGGTACGCGCCGTTCCCTGTCACGGCCTCGCAGAAGGGGTTGGCCGCGCTGACGCATCCCGACGGCGCCGCCCGCTTCGCCGACCGTTGGAACCTGATCCAGAAGGTCGATGCCGATCGCACGACGGGCGGCCTGGCCAAGAACGCGTCCGATATGAGCTCGTTTTACGATCAGGCGAAGGAACTTTTCGACACCCCTGAGATTGCCGGTACCTTCGCCTATACCGCCCCGGAATACGCGCGCTACGGAAGCACCGCCTTCGGCGGCTCGCTGGTCGTGGCGCGAAACCTGGTGGCCGCCCGCCGCGGCACACGCTTCGTACAGGTATCTCTCGGCGGCTGGGACAACCACTCGGGCATCTACAACCCGAACGGTGGCATCTATGCACCGATGAAGAGTTTCGATCCGGCCTTCGGCGCATTGCTGGCCGATCTCGCCGCGGCTCCAGGCTCGGTGACCGGAAAGACTCTTCTCGATGAGACGCTGGTCGTCGTCATCGCCGAGTTCGGCCGTTCGGTGGGCGTGCTCAACGCGCAGGGTGGCCGCGATCACTTCCTTCGCATGTCGGTCGTCTTCGCAGGGGGCGGCGTGAAAGGAGGCCGCGTCATCGGCGCGACCGATCCCACCGGAGCCAACGCCACCGAGTTCGGCCTTCTCGGCCGCGACGCCCGGCCTGAGGACGTCACTTCGACGATCTACTCCGCCCTCGGCATCGACTACACGACCGTGCGCCACGACGATCCGTTGGGCCGCGGATTTGAATACGTTCCTTTTGCCAGCGAAGGAACATACGGTCCGATCGAGGAGGTCTTCGGGTAGCATCGCCGTGTGCTCGACGATCCTCCGCGCCGCAACCTGAACGATCGGACCGGGAAGCACGTCTGCGTCCGCTGCCTCGGCGAGGTCGAGGCGGAGGAGTATTTTCGAAACGACCACCTCTGCGATCGGTGCGCGGCCGAGGGGGACTATCCGCTGGCGTCGACGCCGGCACCGAAGCAGAAGAAGAACGAACCGCGATGAAGGAGCGTCCTTCCTTCGGCCGCGTCGCGGTGATCCATGACTGGCTGACCGGAATGCGTGGCGGGGAGCTCGTGCTCGAGGCCCTGCTCGATCTCGTGCCGGAGGCGGAGCTCTTCACGCTGTTCCATTTTCCCGGCAGCGTCTCTCCGGCCATCGAGTCGCATCCCATCCACACCTCGGGTCTCCAGCCGCTGGCCACGCGCCTCTCCAACTACCGCACCCTCCTGCCGTTCTTCCCCCGCGCGGTGCGGGGGTGGGACCTGGGCGGGTTCGATCTCGGCATCAGCTCCAGCCACGCCGTGGCCAAGGGAGTCGACAGCCGCGGCAGGCCGCATCTCTGCTACTGCCACACCCCGATGCGCTACATCTGGGACCGGTTCGATGACTACTTCCCGCGCGGAATGAGACGAGCCCTGGCCAGACCGCTGGCGGCGCGGTTGCGGCGCTGGGACGTGGCCACCTCGGCAGGCGTGACGCGCTTCGTGGCCAACTCGGAGTTCGTGCGGGAGCGCATCCGGGCGTACTACGGCCGCGAGGCCGCGGTGGTCCATCCGTTTGTCGACGAGGCGTTTCTGGCGGCACCTCTCAACGACCGGCGCGACGATTTTCACGTCGTCGTCTCGGCGCTGGTGCCCTACAAACACGTCGAGCTGGCCATCGATGCGGCGAAGGCCAGCGGGCGCCGGCTCATCGTCATCGGCGATGGTCCTCTGCTGCCGGCCCTTCGCGCGCGCGGCGGCCCCAACGTTGTGTTCCTCGGGCACGTATCGAGAGATGTGATCATCGATCACCTCAGCCGCGCGCAGAGCCTGATCCTTCCGGGTGTCGAAGACTTCGGCATTACACCGCTGGAGGCGATGGCGCTCGGGACGCCGGTCGTGGCTCTCGGTACGGGCGGCGTGCGTGATTCGGTATCCGCGGTGACGGGGACCTTCTTCGAGAAGGCGGCGGTACACTCGCTTTGCGAGGCTCTCGACTTGACCGAGAATCGCCAATGGTTTCGCGGGGCTCTTCGCGAGCACGCCTCAGCGTTCTCGCGCGAGCGGTTTGAGGAGGAGATGCTGGCCGAGCTGGGCCAGGTCGTGGGACAAATCAGGGCGTGATCGAGAAAAAACATCGGACGCTTTCATCCGTCTACCTGATCAACGATGCCGTGGCATCGAATCTGGCGATGCTCTGCGCCTGGTTTCTCCGCTTCAGCGTGAAAGTCATCCCCGTCACCAAGGGCCAGCAGGAGGTGGAAACCTACCTGCAACTCCTGCCGATCGTGACGATCGTCTTCCCGCTCGCGTTCGCCGTGCAGGGGCTTTACCGCATTCGCCCGACGCGCTCGAAGGCTGAGGAATGGCTGTCGGTGGCCATCGGGTCGGTCGTGGCCACGGTCGTCTTCTCCGGCATCCTCTTATGGGTGCGGCCCGGCCGTCCGGACATTCTCTATTCGCGGGCCACACTGGCCATCTTTCTGGTCTGCGCCATCGTCTTCGTCATCCTGGGGCGCGCTCTGGTGCGCTCGATCGTGGAGCGTGGACACCGCGACGGGAAACGTCTCGACCGCGTGCTCATCGCCGGCAGCGGAGAGCTGGCCAGCGCCGTGGTCGAGCGGGTCAACGGGCACCGCGAGCTCGGCTTCCGCGTCATCGGCTATCTGCGCAACGGCGAGGAGTCGAAGCTCGGCGCGCTGGAATGCCTCGGCACGATCGACGAGGCCGAGCGCGTGATCGCCGAACAGAAGATCGACCACGTCTTCGTGGCGCTCCCTCACGCGTCGTCAGAGGCGATGATGGCGCTGCTCGACCGGCTCGTGCGCAGCGTCGTGGCCATCCATGTCGTCCCGGACCTGCTGCAGTTCATGGTGCTCCGTTCCCGGGTCGAGGATCTCGACGGCCTGCCGACGATCAACCTTTCCGAGACGCCGCTCGAGGGCTGGAGCCGCTTTCTCAAGCGCGGCTTCGATCTCGTCGTGGCCACCGTAGCGCTGATCGTCTTCTCGCCGGTGATGCTGGTGGTGGCCATCGCCATCAAACTCGGCGACCGCGGGCCGGTCCTCTACCGGCAGGAGCGGATGGGACTCGACGGCAAGCCGTTCGACATCTTCAAGTTCCGCTCGATGCACGTCGGCGCCGAGAGCGACACCGGCGCCAAGTGGGCCGAGAAGGACGATCCGCGCCGTACGCGCGTCGGCCGCTTCATCCGCGAGACGTCTCTCGACGAACTGCCCCAGCTCTTCAACGTCATCCTGGGCGACATGAGCGTCGTCGGTCCACGACCCGAGCGTCCCCAGTTCGTCGAACAGTTCCGCGCCGAGTTCCCGCACTACATGCTCCGCCACAAGGTGCGCGCCGGCATGACGGGGTGGGCGCAGGTCCACGGCTGGCGCGGCAACACCTCGATCCGCATCCGCATCGAGCACGACCTCTACTACATCGAGAACTGGTCCCTGATGCTCGACCTGAAGATCCTCTTCATGACCCTGATCCACGGGCTGAAGCACGAGAACGCGTACTGAATGCAGCGCTGGCGTCCTCGCCGGCACACAAAACGTAGGTCGGACTCTCTAGTCCGACCGGAGCTTGGGAGAGCGGTAATTGATAACCCGCTTGTAGTTCAGAGCCGCGCAAGCTCCGGTCGGACTAGAGAGTCCGACCTACGTCTTTCCGCCGCCGGGCCAGCCGGCGAGACGCCAGCGCTCCGGTCGCCCCATATAATCCCGCCCCTACATGGGCAAGAACTCAGAAACTCTCTTCCAGCGTGCGCAGGAGATCATCCCCGGGGGGGTGAACTCGCCGGTGCGCGCATTCAAAGGTGTCGGCGGCAGTCCTCTGTTCATCGACCAGGCTCTCGGCTCGCGCATCTTCGACGCCGACAACGTCCAGTACATCGACTGCGTCGGCTCGTGGGGTCCGATGATCCTCGGGCACGGCCACCGCTACGTCGTCGAGGCGGTGAAGAAGGCCGCCACGCGCGGCTTCTCGTTCGGCGCGCCGACGCTCGGCGAGATCGAGCTGGCCGAGATGATCGTGCAGGCCGTGCCGTCGATCGAGATGGTGCGGCTCGTCAACTCCGGCACCGAGGCCACCATGAGCGCGCTTCGTCTGGCGCGCGCGGCCACCGGCCGGAAAAAGATCATCAAGTTCGACGGCGGATACCACGGCCATGTCGATTCGCTTCTCGTGAAAGCGGGGAGCGGCGGTGCCACCTTCAACGTCCCCGACTCCGCGGGCGTGCCGAAAGAGGTGACCGAGCTGACCATCAGCGTCGCCTACAACGATCTCGAGGCCGTACGCAACGCCATCGACGATGAGGTGGCGGCCATCATCGTCGAGCCGGTGGCCGGAAACATGGGATGCGTCCGGCCTGCGGAGGGCTTCCTCAAAGGACTGCGCGAGCTCTGCACCGAGCGCGGAGCCCTGCTCATCTTCGACGAGGTGATGACCGGTTTCCGCGTCGCCTACGGCGGCGCGCAGTCGGTGTTCGATGTGAAACCCGACATCACCACGCTTGGCAAGATCATCGGCGGCGGAATGCCTATCGGTGCCTACGGCGGAAGGCGCGAGCTGATGCAGCTCGTCTCGCCGCTGGGTCCGATGTATCAGGCCGGAACGCTTTCGGGCAATCCCGTGGCGGTGGCCTCGGGCAAGGCCACGCTGGGTGTGCTCAAGAACTCGTCGATCTACGCCGACCTCGAGGAGCGTTCCGGCGAGTTCGAGGTTGGGGTGCTGAAAGCCGCGGAGAAGCACGGTGTGCCGCTGACGATCAATCGGGCCGGCTCGATGTGGACCATCTTCTTCACCGAGGGACCCGTCACCGACTACGAAAGCGCCAACCGCTCCAACCGCGACAAGTTCGCCCGCTTCTTCCACCTCATGCTCACCGAGGGCGTCTACCTGCCGCCCTCGCAGCTCGAGGCAGCCTTCTTCTCCGCCGCCCACGCCAAGAAAGACATTCTCCAGCTCATCGAGCGCGCCGATCGGGTGTTGAAGAAGATTGCGTGGGAGTTTGAGAAGTAGTTGATTAGTAGATCAGTTGATTAGTAGATCAGTTGATTAGTAGATCAGGCGATTTGTGGAGCAATAGGGAGATCGATGTGGCACAGACACTCTTGTCTGTGCTGCGTCTCGCCACGGCTAGAGATTGCAAGCCCTCACGGCCACGCGGCTTCGGCCGGAGCACAGACAAGAGTGTCTGTGCCACATCGGCCCCTGGCTTGCGGCGTCAGGCACGGAGGTTCAATCAGACTGCGAGAAATGCAGACCTGATCTACTAACCACTAACCTACTAATCCTCTAATCCACTAATCGACTACTCACCCCATCAATCCACCCTCGGCACCAGCCACGCCCGTCCGCCCGCCTGCACCGCCTCGGCGTCGAATCCAAACAGCTCGCGGATCGCATCCGGCTGCATGACCTCGGCTGGCGTGGCATCGAGGGCCAGAGCGCCGCGCTGCATCACCATCATCCGGTCGCTGTAGGCGGCGGCCCAGTTCAGGTCGTGGGTGGCATAGACGACGGTGACGCCGGTGCGGTCGACTATGTCGCGGAGCAGGGCCGAGAACTGCTGCACGTGCGAGATGTCGAGCGAGGCCAGAGGCTCATCGAGGAGGATGAGGCGGGGCCGCGCGGCCAGGACGCGGGCCAGGAAGACGCGCTTGCGCTCGCCGCCGCTCATCTCGTCGAGATAGCGCCCGCCGAGGTGCGCCGCGTCGCAGACCGCCAGGGCGCGGTCGGCCTCGTCGTAGTCGGAGTCGCGCTCCCAGGCGAAGCGGCCCAGGAACGGCGCACGGCCGGACACGACGACATCGATGGCCCGCATCGAGAACGTCGGATCGGGATCCTGCGGAAGATAGGCGACGTGCTTGGCGTACTCCTTGGCCGGCCATTCACGAAGACGCTTGCCGTCGAAGGTGATCTCGCCCGCGTGCGGCACGAGCACGCGCGCGGCCAGCTTCAGCAGCGTCGACTTGCCCGAGCCGTTCGGGCCGGTCAGGGCGATGAGCTGTTTGGGATCGAACGATGCGCTGATGCCGTCGACGGCCCGCACCCCCTCATAGGCGTAGGAGACATCGCCCAGCGAAAGCATCAGCGGTTCCTCCGCAGGAGCGAGAGGAAGAACGGCACGCCGAGTACGGCCGTGAACGCGCCGATCGGCAATTCGGACGATGTGACCACGATGCGCGAGAGCAGATCGGCCAGTACGACCAGCACGCCGCCGCCGAGCGCGCACAGCGGGAGAAGGAAGCGGAAGTCGCGCCGCCATATCAGGCGCATGAGATGCGGCACGAGCAGCCCGACGAAGCCGATGATGCCGCTGACAGACACCGCCGCCCCCGTGACGATCGATGCCGTGATGAAGCCGATCAACTTCACCCGCTCCACGTTCACGCCGCGCGACTTCGCATCATCCTCGCCGAAGGCGAGCATGCGCAGATCGTTTCCGATCGTGGCAAGAATCGATAGAGAGATGCTGAGCAGCACTGCCAGCAGCGCCACGTCGCTCCACGAGGCGCCGAAGAGCGTCCCCATCATCCAGCGCAGCGCCGCGGTCAGATCGCTCTGACGCGAGACGCCGAATGAGATGAGGATTACGGCCGAGAAGAAGGCGTTGAGCACGAGGCCGGAGAGGAGAAGGCGCGTCGGGTCGGTGTACTCACGGCGCCGCGCCAGCAGGAACACCGCTCCCGTGGCGCCGCACGCGCCGGCGAAGGCGATCATCGGCACGACACCGGGAAGCCTTGCCAGCCCCGCCGCCGTGGCGATCGACGCGCCGCAGGCCGCACCGCCCGACACGCCGAGGATGAACGGATCGGCGAGAGGATTGCGGAGTAGCGTCTGAAAGGTCACGCCGGCCACGGCCAGCGTCGCCCCGACGAGAGCCGCCAAGAGAGCCCGTGGCAGACGGATGCCGATGAGGATCGCACGCGCCGTGGCATCGCCACTCATCGCCGCACGCCAGGAGACGTTCGTCGCACCGACCGACGAGGCGAGAACGAGCGCGGAGACGAGCAGCAGCGCCAGGAGCGCGACCGCGCCGAGGAGCCGCGGTTGTCGAGAGGCCGAGGGCACGGTGCGCAGTGTAGGGCAGGTGCGGTGTAGCTATTCGACGTCCCACGATTCCCAGATACGAACTCGGCCCGGCTCTACGCACTATGGACGCAAGCCAGACCGCGAGACCGACGTCGAGATTCTCATCGAGCTTGAGCCGCATCGCGCCTCACCCGACGGCGGTCGGGATGATACGTTCCCGTGTGATCTCGGCCGCATATGCCAGAGCCGCTTTGATGTCGTCCGCCGTCAAGGAGGGATAGGCGTCGAGAATCTCCGGTTCGGGGACACCGGCAGCGAGGTTCTCGATGATGAGCGCCACCCAGATGCGCGTGCCACGGATGCACGGCTTGCCGAAGCAGATGTTCGGGTCGATGGAGATCCGCTGCAAAGGGTCTTCGCGCGTCATGGCTGTTCTCCGCCTGACCAAGAATACGACCAAAGTGCCCGAGAGCCACATTCGGGACCGCGCGGCTGTCGAGAGGCCGAGGGCAGGGTGCGCAGTGTAGCCGGAGCGCCGCCGTCCTCGGCGGCGGGCGGGTTGACTCCGCAACTCTTCTTGATCGAGGTCCGACACCATGATTCTCCCCAGTGTTCGTCTCGACAGCGCGAGCGTCATGGATCTGACGTTGATGAAGGGCGACATCAACGTTAACGACGCCCACCGCAACGATATGGACGCAGACCGTAACGATGTGGAGGGTCGTCCGCAACGTCGTGGAAGGGTGACCACAACGTTATGGAGGGTCGACCGTAACGATGTGGAGGGTCGACCGTAGCGTTATGGAAGGGTCGACCGTAACGATGTGGAGGGTCGACCGTAGCGTTATGGAGGGTCGACCGTAACGTTGTGGAGGGGCGACCGCAACGTTGTGGAGGGTCGTCCGCAACGTTATGGAGGGGTGACCGTAACGTTGTGGAGGGTCGTCCGTAACGATGTGGAAGGGTGACCGTAACGTTGTGGAGGGTCGTCCATAACGATGTGGAAGGGTGACCGTAACGTTGTGGACGGCCACGTTGACGGTGTGGAGGACCTACCGCAATGTTGTCGACGGCCACCGTAACGTTATCGACGGGCACCGTAATGTTGTCGACGGCCACCGTAACGTTATCGACGGGCACCGTAACGTTGTCGACGGCCACCGTAACGTTATCGACGGCTACCGTAACGTTGTCGATGGCCACCGTAACGAGGGTGCCAACGTGAGTGAGCCGGCGGCAGGCGAAGTCCCGTCTTGCCCCGTGGCGCCGCACCTTTCTGCTTTCGAGAGCCGCCTCAACCCCGACATAACCCAAGCCGATTCATTGACTTGCGTGAATCGCGCGCGGTAAAAATCACGCCGCGATGGTTCCGGAACTACCTTCTAAGTGATTGCAAACGCGCAGCTTCCGCGCTCAAGTGAGGCTTCGTGCTGAGGAGCCGTGGAACTTCTTGCGAGACTGTAAGTCATTCTAATGCTGATACTTGCTGGAAGCCGTCGCGCAACGACCGAAGAGCGAAGGCCTGGCACCATGGGCTCACTCTAGGCGCCTAATGGATCCAAGCTCGCTTGGAGACGTACGCGAAATACTAACGCACTCGCGATGCAGCAAGTCGCGAGAGTGATCCGGGGTTCACACCTTCAGAGTGATTCCTAGGGTCACACCTTCGGTAAGTCATTCTGAGGCCAAAACTTGCGCCAGAATGATTCAGGCCTGCCGAAGAACGAATGCTGCTCTGGGCCAATGGGGGACCGTTCGTCAGAAGTGCGGCACGGACCGCCGCTCCAGGGCCGAGCGGATGAGCGTCACGGCGTAGGCGTGGTCGACGCTGGCCGGCGTCGAGAAGTCCATGCCTCACCATCACGGCCAGCGCGTCCGCCGCCAGTGCGGGCGACAGCGCCTCGGTGGCCGCCGCAACCGCCGATCCGAACGGAA
>DATLWH010000895.1:0-2588 GCA_035576505.1 Thermoanaerobaculia bacterium
CGGCGAAAAGCAGGGCCAGGCCCCTTCCGGCCGGATCCGCTCGAACGCCACGAGGGAATCGTCACCCGCCGTCGCTGGCATGGCTGGCGCTCGCGGCCGGGTGGTCCAGATCTACCTGATTGAGCCGTGTGGAGAAGGCGATGTGGAACGGCAGACCATCGCGGACCGAATGCCGAGGTGGCTGCTCGAGGTGTTCGTAGTGGCCATGCCGGTCGCGTCCGCGCGCCAACACCACCGCGTGATGGCCGCGGCGCTGCCGCACCTCCGGCGCGACGTAGCGGATGGCGAAGCCGACGCGGTTGCCGGCCGATCGATTCGGATTCGATCCGTGCACGACGCTGGCGTGGTGAAACGACATCTCGCCGGCGCGCAGGACGACGTCGACGGCGCGCCCTTCGTCGAAGGCGGCGGTGATGGTGCTGCCGTTGCCCAGCAGATTGTTCGCGTGGCGGACCTCCGTATGATCCAGCCGGCTCACGTGCGTTCCCGGCTGGACGCGCATGCAGCCGTTCTCCACCGTGCTGTCGCTCAGGGCGATCCAAGCTGACACCAGCCGCGGCTCCGACAGCTCCCAGTAATGACTGTCCTGATGCCACGACACGAACGTCTCACCCGGATGCTTCGAGAACAACGTCGTCGAGTGGACGAGGATGTCCGGTCCGATGACCCGTTCCACCGCGTCGAGCACTCCTGGGTGCGTCGTGAGGTCATAGGCCCATTGGAAATTGAGGTGGCATTGACCGAACAGCGTCCGTGGCGCAGCCGTCCCCACGAGCGCCTCCAGTTCATCGACCTCGGCCCGAAACCGCTCCCGCTCCGCTACGGTCAGGACGGGGATAGGAAACAGCACGCCCGTCTCCGCGTACCGTTTCAGGTCCGCATCCGTGAGCATCATTGATGAGAGACCAGCGGTCATTTGATCCGTTCCTGCTCCGAATGGACCTCCCTCAGAAAGACGACCGAGCGAAAGCGGTTGTGATTCCGGAGGGAGAGAGGCTCAGGTGGAGGCTGGTAGCGTATGGGCGTTACCGCTCTATGCCTGAGGTTCGTGCCGTCAATCCAATAGACTGATTTCGCCGCCGTGTTCCGGCACTTCGACAAATGGACAAAAAGGCTCTGACCGAGACCGACATCCGGACGAAATTCATCACGCCAGCGATTCTGGCCAGATGGGACGTGATGACCCAGGTTCTCGAAGAGCGCTACTTCACGAAGGGTCGAGTGATCGTTCGCGGGAAGATGACTTCGCGCGGCAAGGCCAGGAAGGCCGACTACATTCTTTTCTACAAACCCAACCTGCCACTGGCCGTGGTCGAGGCCAAGGACAACAACCACACGGTTGGTGCCGGCATGCAGCAGGCGCTCGACTACGCGGAGACCCTCGACGTTCCGTTCGCCTACAGCTCCAACGGCGATGCGTATTAAGACTGACAGGCTCGTCCTCGATGACGTCGCCTTCGTTGACCTTCCCCGATCTGCGGAGGGGATGCGTGCCCAGGTGCTGCAAGACGACATCCTGATCACCATCACCGGTGCCAACGTCACAAAGGCTGCCCGCGTCACATATCGCATCCCAGAGGCCTATGTTAGCCAACACATCGCGCTAACGCGTCCTCGTTGGTCCGAGATGTCCCATTGGCTCCATCTCTGCTTCATCTCTCCTGGCTCGGCACGTGGAAGACTTGAGCAGCTCGCCTACGGTGACAAGCCAGGATTGAACCTCAATAACATTCCAGAGTTGGTGCTACCACTCCCTCCCCTCGACGAACAACGCCGGATCGTGGCCAAAGTGGATCAACTGATGGCCCTCGTGGACGAGTTGGAAACGCAGCTCGCCGCCTCCCGCGCCACATCCGCGAAACTCCTGGACGCCATCGTCGGCGAGTTGACGGCCTGATGCGGGCACTACGGCTCGCGGACCGCCTCATCGCCTCGCAAGATGATCGTGCCTACGGCAGGTTCCACGATCGTCTCGATGTCTTCCACGAACCCCAGCGTCCTCACGAGCGCGAACGCGGATACGCTCGCACGCGGAAATGTCTTCTGCAGGCGGGCTGCAGCGCCGAGCAGTGTGGACCCTTTCGTAATCACATCGTCGATCAGGCAGAGCGAAGATCGGTCGGTGACCATCCTTCTGCAATCAATCGATTCATAATGTTCCCCAGGCTTCGGACGCGTTCCGGCGGCGGCAAAGGCCGACTTGGGTACCGCGCTGGCCCGCGTGAGGCAATTCAGGATCGCCGCACCGATTCCGTGCCGCACGAGGGCGGCGGCGATGTTGAACGCCGGCCAGATGCCGCCCTTTACGGAGAGGCTACTGCGCGGAACCGGCACGAGTAGCGGATCGTCCCGAAACAAGTCCTGGAGCAGCGAGATGGAAAGCTCGTCGGCCAGCCGGCGAGCGGCATAGTCTGAAGGCGACTGTGGAGGGATGCCGACCGGCCGCTCTTCTTTCAACGCGCGGACGAATTGTTGCGCTCTGCGAGAGACATCACTCGTTCCGCGCGGCGCGTAGACGAGGAAGGAACCGAACCGGATCTCAGAAAGCAACTTCTTCCAGCGGCGGAAGCCCGAGCGGCAGCGCCTGC
>DATLWH010000896.1:0-3703 GCA_035576505.1 Thermoanaerobaculia bacterium
CCGGAGGCAATCGATTCAATTCCGGAGGCAATCAATTGATCCCCGGAGGCAGTTAACACGCTCCCGGACGCCAGCTAACACGCTCCCGGAGGCAGTTCACCAGGTACAGGTCGCCGGAAATGAGCGTCCAGTCAGCGCTGCCTCGTTCGAGGGCTTGGTCCCTGCACCTGCCGCCGGACCCGTGCAAAGTCTCACCGCTGTGCCGTTGGAGTTGACGTGGGTAGCTCGCGAAGGCGCGCTCCAGAGTGCAGCCGCGCGCTCTGCGCGGGGAAGTATCCAGGATCAATCATCAGACGCGTCAGGCCGGACTGGCTTCCGATGTGCCTCGGGCAGCACTGGCGACCAGGCAGCGTGGCAACCCTGGACCCCAGCAATCTCGAGACCCCTAACCGCGAGACCCTCAACCCAGCAACCCTACTCCACCGCCTCGCGCAACAATTCAATTTGCTCTCTCACGGAGGGTGTAGCGGGGAAACGCGTCGCGGCGACCCTCTAACTACCAGATTGAGCTCGACATCGAGGACGAAGACGGCGGTTGGGCCCCGATCGGCGGTTGCGGCGCCATCTTCGGGCCATTCCCGCCGGCCAGGCGATACCTGGACCACGATCGTGGTCGTGCTGCTGCACCGGCACGTGGCGTACCTGGACGAGATCGCTGTCGAGTTCCGTCTCCGCCATCACTTCCCGATCTCCCGGGCCAGCCTGATCATTGCTCTCATCGAGTCGGCGGCTGGCAGCAATGTGGACCTCACCGACGCGGCCAGCGAGGAGGAGGTTGCCGCGATGCTGCGTAAGGTTTGGGGAGGGAGGAAGCGGAGGGGGCGGATGTAGGGTGGGGGAGCGCCGCCGTCTCGAACGGCTGGCCAGGTGGCGTCTCGCCGCCGACACGTCGAATGACGTGATCCGGCGACTGGCGCCAGTCATCATCACCAAGCACCGCGCGCTGCCGCATTAGGGCGGACCGCCCTCATCTCATTTCTTCGACGGCGCGCTCATGGTCACCGTCGCCGCGGTCTTGCCGTCGATCATCATCTTCACGACCACGCGCTGGCCGACGGCCAGATCCGACCGCTTCGCGGCGTGGGTGTCGGCGTGCAGCCAGGTGGTCTTCGGCGAGGTCTCGATGGTGAGGTCCTTTCCGTCCGTGGTTTTCATCATGAAGGCGGTGTCGCCGTGCAGCATGGTCACGCTGCCCATATACGTGTGAATGTGGCCGGCGTGCGCGAAGGCGCTGGTGACGGCCAGGAGGAGAACGAGTGAGACCACGATTCGTTTCGTCATGGGTTTTCCTTTTCAGTGGTGATGAGACTGCATGGTTGAGGCCGGAGCGGGCCCGTCGCCCCCGGCCAGGAAGGCCGCTTCCTCTTGCATCTGCTGCCATTCTTCGGGTGATTTGGGGTTGAGTTTCTCCATCCCGGCGATCTCCTCGGGGGTGAGCTTCGGCAGGTGGCGGATGAAGTGGACGAGCGTCCAGCTTCCGGCGGCCGATTCAGCGGTACCGTTGCCGAACCCCGGCATCCCGGTGAGCCGCACGCCGTTTTCGATGGTGGCGAAGAGCTCGCCGTCGGAAAGCCGCTGCGTGGTCTCCGCGGTCATGTCGGGCGTCCTGGGGTACATCTGCTTCCCCATCCCACTCTCCCCTTTGCCGTCGTTGCCGTGGCATTGAGCGCAATGATCGGCGAAGTGGGCGCGCCCCTCGGCCAGCACCTCAGGCGTGAGCGGAATGGGATTCTTCCGATCGCGCAGGTCGGAAGGGACCGCCCAATGCCGCACCGTGCGCGCCAGGGCGGCTTCGATCCGCGTCGGGTCGTCGTGCGCGCTGAAGCCGTAGCGCAGCATCGATATCAGCGCGATCACGGCCCCGACCAGGAGCACCGCGACCACGGCGGCGACGATCCATCCGGCCCGTCTCATTTTCCATGACCCTCGTGCGCGTGCGGCGCGGCCGGCGGCGCCGGAATGGCGTCGACGCGCCAGGCGGATGTTCCGCGCGGCTGCTCGTACCAGCCGGGGTCGCGGTCGTAGTCGAGCTGCTGGCGGATCTTCACGACCGTGAACATCCCACCCATGTCGATCGGCCCGTGCGGGCCGGCGCCGCCGCGCATGGCGATGCTGTTGCGCGGCGTGGCCACCATCTGCTGCATCTCCGACATGTCGCCCATGCCGGTCGCGCCCATGATCATCGTCCCCGGCGTGAGGGCGTTCAGGCGCTGCTCGGCGTTTCCGGCGTCGATGCCGAGGAGGTTCGGCAGACCGTGACCCATCTGATTCATCGTGTGGTGGGCCTTGTGGCAGTGGAACGCCCAGTCGCCGGGGTTGTCGGCCAGGAACTCGATGTCGCGCGTGGTACCGACCGGAACGTTCGCGGTGTTCTCCGGAATCCATGCCGACTGCTGGATCGGACCGGCATCGGTGCCAGTGACGAAGAAGCGATGCCCGTGAATGTGCATCGGGTGCGAGTCCATCGTCAGATTAGCCAGGCGGATGCGCACGCGGTCACCGATACGCACCAGGAGAGGTTCAGTGCCGGGAAAGACGCGGCTGTTGAAGGTGAAGACGTTGAAATCGAGCATGACCGTCGGATCGGGCGTGGCTGTCCCCGGCTTGATGGCCCATTCGTTGAGGAAGATGGCGAAGTCCCGATCGACGCGGCGGACGTCGGCCTCCCGCGGATGAATGATGAAAAAGCCGTGCATCCCCAGCCCGATCTGCGTCATCTCGTCGAAGTGGGGGTGGTACATGAGCGTGCCGGTCTGCCGGAGCGTGAACTCATACGCAAACGTTTCGCCCGGCGCGATCTTGGGCTGGGTGAGGCCCGTGACGCCGTCCATGCCGTTCGGCAGGATGAAGCCGTGCCAGTGGATGGAGGTCCCCTCGGGGAGCTTGTTGGTGACGTAGATGCGCACGCGGTCGCCCTCGAACGCTTCGATGGTCGGGCCGGGCGTCATGCCGTTGTAGCCCCAGCAATTCACGGTGAAGCCGTCCGCGCCGTCCGGCGTGTGGTCGACAAAGGCGCGCTTGACCGGCTCGGCGGTCAGGTGGAAGACCTTCACGCCGTTTTCCATCCGGTGCGGCAGCGAGGCGCCGTTGGGCGTAATCACGGGCGTTCGGCCACCGCCCGAGCGGCGAGCCGGAGCGAGGTGCGCGTGGGCCTCATCGGCGGCCGGCGGCTGCGCGGCTGCACGCGCGCCGAGCAGCGTGCTGCCGAGTGCGCCGGCAGCGGAGGAGAAGAGCAGTTTGCGGCGGGAAAACATCTAGTAGCCTCCTTCGGGCGCGGTGGTGCCGGCGCGGCTCATGGAACGCGGATCGGCCGGCGGCATGAAGGCCGTTTCGCCGGCGACGCCGCTCAGCGTGCGGTCGAGGGCGTTGCGGGCGCGCCAATAGTCGAGCTGTGCGTCGATGAAATCGCTGCCGGCCTCCGCTTCGTGCTGCTTTGCCTGCAGAAGCTGGAAGACGCCGCCGATCATGGCGTTGTGCTCGAGCTTCGTCAGCTCGACGATGCGCTGGCGCCTGGGGACGATGACGTCGCGGTAGTACTCCACGCGCGCGCGGGCCTCGGCCACCGCCGACCGCGCCGCGCGAAGCTGCGATGACGATTCGGCCAGCAGCGCACTCAGCGTGTGGCTGGCCCGCAGGTACTCAGCCTCGGCGCGCGAGCGCGCCGCCGCGCCGCTGTTGAAGATCGGGATGGGGAGCTCCACGC
>DATLWH010000897.1:0-4224 GCA_035576505.1 Thermoanaerobaculia bacterium
GGCCTGCGGACGCGGGGGATGGTCAGGGCCAGAGCCAGGGCCGCCAACGCTCCGCCGGCGCCGGCCGTCGCTACCGGGTGTTTGCGCCAGAGCGGCATGGACTTGAGGGCGCGATCGGTGTCGTGGCGGAAGCGGATCAGATCGGGAGAGTTCGGGAAGATGTTGTTGGCACTGGCCAGCTCCGCCGACGCAACGGTCCACTTGCCGTCCTGCGCGGCATCGAGCGAGGCGTGGTAGTGGCGGTCGAATTCGCCTTCCACATTGGCCTGCACCCGGGCCTCGGTCAGGAAGGCGCGGGCGACGTTGATCGGGACGAGAAACTTGATCGACTCGGCGTCCGTGCGGCCCCAGGTCGAGATGCCGATCACCTCACCCGTGCGATTGACGGCGGGGCCGCCCGAATTGCCGCGGTAGATGGCGACATTCGACTGGAAGACGGGGGTATTCGTGATGTTGCGCTTGATGGCCGTGATGATGCCCGGGTTGAAGGTGGCCTCGAGATCGCTGTCGCGAGAGAGCCAGCCGCCGATGACGTCGTCGGTGCTGCTGGCCACGGCGGGATAGCCGACGGACCAGATCGATTCGCCGACCCGCGTGGAGTCGGAGTCGCCGAGCATGAGCACGGGAAGGTTCTTGCGATTGACGCGGAGCAGGGCCAGGTCCGTTCCGCGCTGTGCGAGCTCCGGAGAAAAACGCGTGATCGTGAACGGCAGCTTCTCGCCGTTGGAAAGCTCGATCTCGTTGGTGACCACCCGTTTTTCGAGCCGGCTCTTTCCGGCGAGGGTAGCGATGTAGCGGTCGAGGGCGTCGGTACGATGCAGCTTGCGGAGATCGTCGACGGGAAAATGCTTCAGCAGTGCGGAGATAGCGCCATTACGCAATAGCTCGCGATCGAGCATCTCGCCGTTCTGGGTCGGCGCCACCACGTGGCCGCTGGTGAGGATGAGGCCATTCGGGTTGATGATGAAGCCGCTTCCGGAGCCGCCGGCGCCGGTGGGCACCACCAGATCATCACCGTCACCGGCCCGTTGGGCGGTAACGTTGAAGCCGTCGTGTTTCAAGGCGCTCTCGATCGCTGCGATTGCCGCCGGTGTGTATCGAAACTGCGCGGTAGCGAAGGCGCTGATCCGGACGACGGCCGGCTTCACCCCGTACGCCATCTTCTGAACCTCGTCGAGGTGTGTCACCTGGCCGCTGCAGCCAAGCGCGGTCAGAAGCAGCAGAACGAAGAGGAGACGGGGCGGGGCGGCCATGATTCGAGGTTACGGGGTCGTCTTCGAATGCGTGGTGGCGACTCCCTGGGTTTGATGCTGCTTCCAATAAAGCCACCCGCCGGCAGCACCGCCGAGTACGAGGACTACGATGAGAGCCCACTTGAGGAACGAACCGCGCGGTGCGGCGGGCTTCGGGTCGGCGACGATGGGAGTTTCAACGGTCTTGGCCAACCGGTCGGGTTGAATGGGCGTCTCCAGGGTTACGCCCGGGATGTCGTCTGGCGCCTTGGCGTTTTCGACTGACGCCTCCGCCGAAGGTTTCCCGGCGGCCGGCGCGGCGGGCATCTCCACGGCTTTCTCTTCGGTCACGGCAATGATGGGCGCCGTGTCGCGCTGCGTCTCGTCAAGCGGATGATCGGCCAGCGTCTCATCGGCATCGATGAGCGTCTCGTTGCCGATGTCGTCGATGGGGATGATCCTCGCGACGATCACCGTGACGTTGTCGGGTGCCCCGCGCGCGAGTGCAAGCCGAACGTACTCTGTGGCGGCCTGATCGATCGGCAGCCCGGCGATCTGTTTGATCTCGGGCTCTTTGACCAGCCCGTGCAAACCATCGCTGCAGAAGATGAAAACATCGTTCTCGCGAATGCCGAACGGACCGCTGACATCGATCTCGACGTCTTCGCTGACGCCCATCGAGCGCTGGAGGACATTGCGGCGCGGGTGCGTCTCCGCCTCCTTCGGCGTCAGCAGCCCCTCCCGAACCATCGAAGCGACCAGGGAGTGATCTTCGGTGATCTGGCGGATCTCGTCGCCGCGGACGAGGTAGATTCGTGAGTCGCCGACGTGGGCGAACCAGGCCTGGTTGTCCTTCACGACGAGAGCCGATGTCGTCGTCCCCATGCCTCGTAAGTCAGGATTGGCCTGGGCCTCGGTGAAGATGCGCGCGTTCGCGCGGGTGAGGGCTTCGCGCAGGGCCTGGGCGATGTCGTAGGTCTCGCTGCCGAGATACTGAGCCTTGACCGTCTCGCCGGCGAGCCGCGAGGCGGTTGCGCCGCCGCGATGACCGCCCATGCCGTCCGCAACGACGAGCAGTCTCCCGCCGGGGTGGCTATGGCTCTCCTCCCCCGCGGTCGTGTACGTGCCGAAATCCTGGTTCTCGGAACGGACGAGACCCACGTCGGTGCGCAGGACTGCCTGAACACCGAGACGCGGTATCAAAACGGCCGATTGGTCCGCCGTGGCTGACTCGCTCATATGCGTGGAAACAGGCCGAGGATTATACAGGGTTGGGGATCGGGGTCTTTCCTCAGTGGTGCCCGGCCGGCGGACGTGGTTGCTGGGGTGGCGGTCCCGGCGGTTGCGAGGGGCGCGCGCCCGGATCGCCGGCCGGGCGGCCGTGGTCGTCGTGCCCTCCCCGCGGATCGCCTCCGTCGCGATGATCGGGCGCATCCTGCCGTCGCTCGGGCGGCGTTGCTGTCGGGTGATCGGGCGGCGGCTCGCGGCGGCTGAAGGTCGAGCTTTGGCCGGCGTGGACGAGCAGCGGCTCGGCGCGGAGTGGCGAGCGGATCTCGACCGTTCCTTCGAAGACATCGACCGTCGCTCTGCCGGATGCGTCGACTTCGACGTTGTATTGCGTGCCGCGCACGGCCAGCAGGGCACCGGGCGTCTGGACGATCCGCGGCTCAGAGCCTGTGATCTTGTCGAACATCGCCCGGATGCGGCCGCGCTCGAGGGAAAGGATCACGCCGGGACTGCCTCCGGCAAGCTGCACATCGGTCACGCTGAAGATCTCGAATTTGGCCCGATAGAGCTCGGCGGCGATGAGCGCGTACGAAAAGAGGCCGGTGTGAACGCGGTCGCCGCTCTGGGCGCGAAGGCCCTTCGCGGCCTGGGACTCACGACTCGCGGTTTTGAGGACGACGGTGTTCTTCACGTCGTCGAATCGATACCCGACGGGCGCCGGCGGCGTAGAGGCTGCCACAGCGGTGAGCATTGCGAGCGATGCCAGGACTATCTTCATCACGGCCTCATGAGGGTTCGAGCGGGATAGCGAGTCGTTTGATCTTCCGCGCAAGCGTCTTGCGCTCGATGCCCAGAATGTATGCGGCCTGCGTCTGATTCCCGCCTGTCGCGCGTAGGACAGCGATGATGTGGCGCCTTTCCGCATCGTCAAGGCTGATCAACTCATCGTCGGCGGATGCTGGCGGGGCCGCGGGCTTCGCTTCCGCCGACGGCATGATGTCGCGCAGCGCATTCGTCGCCGCCGCCGGGTCTACGAGCGCGCCGGAGTCGATGACTGTGCGCCGTATGACCTGCTCCAACTCGCGAACGTTGCCGGGCCACGGGTGTGCAGCGAGGACGTCGAGTACCCCCTGTGAAGGGCCCGGTATCGAGTCGCGATGCATCTCGGCGGCGACGCGACGCCGGAAGTGATCGGCCAGGAATGGAATGTCGGAAACCCGCTCCCGGAGCGGCGGGACGACGATCTCGTATCCGGCCAGCCGGTAGTACAGGTCCTCGCGAAACGTCCCCTGGGCGACAAGCTTTTTGATGTCGCGATGCGTTGCCGCGATGATCCGGACGTCGACGCGGTGGTTCTTCTCCGATCCGAGCGGTGTGACGATCCCATCCTGCAGAAAGCGGAGGAGCTTGACCTGAAAGGCCGGGGAGATATCGCCGATCTCGTCGAGAAAGAGCGTCCCGCCGTCGGCTCGGGAGAGAGCGCCACGGCGGTCCTGTCGGGAATCGGTGAAGGCACCTCTGGTCGAGCCGAAGAGCTCATTCTCGAGAAGAGTGTCGGGAATGGCGCCGCAGTTGATGGAGATGAACGGACCGGCCACGCGGCTTCCCAGGTCGTGAATCGATTGCGCGACGAGCTCCTTGCCGCTGCCACTCTCCCCCAGGATTACCACCGGTACGTTGAGCGAGGCCACGCGGGCGATGGCCTTGTACATGGTGACCATCGACGGATGCGAACCGATGATGCGCGATGCCGGGCCTGACTCGA
>DATLWH010000898.1:0-8050 GCA_035576505.1 Thermoanaerobaculia bacterium
AAAGCACGCGGACGAGGGAAACGTCCCAAGCACACCGTCAATCCCGCATTTCTACGCGTTGGCCAGACAGCTCGACGACATCATCAACGTCGAGACCCTGGACGCCCGTTACCGCCGCCACCAGGACATGCGCGACACGACCATTCGCCGTACGGCCGCCTACGCGGAGCTCGCGGCCGATCCGGAGTATGCCTCCGCCACCGTTTCCGCGATTGTGCCCAACCGTCCCCCCGACGAGCTGCGTGCCGAGATGAAAAAACGCGGCTTCACGCTGGGCGGCGGCTACGGGAAGTGGAAAGCCACGACCTTCCGCATCGGCCACATGGGAGACATCCAGATGGCCGATCTCAACGCCATGCTCGACGCGTTGGAAGAGGTTGCCACCGCGTGAAGATCCTCGTCACAGACACCCTTGCCGACTCCGGACTGGCCATCCTTCGCGCGGCCAGCGACATGGAAGTAGACTACCGGCCCGGTCTCAAAGACGCGGCACTTCTGAAGGCTGTGTCCGAGTCGGACGCGCTCATCACGCGCAGCGGCACGGCCGTCACCGAGGAGCTCGTGAGCGCCGGGACGAGGCTGCGCATCGTCGGCCGCGCCGGCGTCGGACTCGACAATGTCGATGTCGAGGCCTGTACGGCGCGCGGCATTCTCGTCATCAACGCTCCCACGGCCAACATCATGTCGGCCACCGAGCACACGATGGCCATGCTCCTGGCCCTCTGCCGCAACATCCCTGAGGCACACGCCAGCGTGAAGCGCGGTGAGTGGAACCGCTCGAAGTTCATGGGGACGGAACTGGATGGCAAGACGCTCGGCATCATCGGCCTCGGGCGCATCGGCACGCGCATCACGGTCCGCGCCCGCGCCTTCGGCATGCGCGTGATCGCCTACGATCCATACATCGCACCGAGCGCCTTCGAGAAAGTGGCGGCCGAACGGGTCTCGCTCGACGAGCTTCTGGCGCGTGCCGACGTCATCACCGTCCACACGCCGCTCACGGACGAGACGCGCGGAATGATCGGCGCCGCCGAGATGGCGAAGATGCGCGACGGAGTGGTCGTGCTCAATATCGCCCGCGGCGGAATCTACGACGAACAGCCGCTGGCCGACGCGCTGAACAGCGGCAAGATCGCCGGCGCCGCAATCGACGTCTATGTCGAAGAACCGCCCGCGGGCAACCCTCTTCTCACGGCGAAGAACATCATTCTCTCGCCGCACATCGGCGCGAACACGATCGAGGCGCAGGACCGCGTGGCCGTGCAGACAGCGGAGATGGTGATCGAGGCGCTGCGCGGCTCGATCTTCGTCTCCGCCGTCAACCTGCCGTTCGAGGGTCTTGCCGACGCCGACGCCGCGCCGCTCATCCGCATGGCCGAAAAGCTCGGCCTCTTCGCTGCGCAGGTCATCAGCGGCCCGATCACCCGAGCGGCGGTGGAGCTTTGGGGGATCGACGAGCATCTGACGAAAATCATCTCCGTGGCCGCGCTGAAGGGGATGCTCACGCCCTATCTCTCGCAGTCGGTGAACTTCGTCAACGCCGAGCAGGTGGCACAGCAGCGCGGCATCGCCATCGCGGCCACCATGCATCCGATACCGCTCGACTACACGAACCTCATCACGTTCCGCGTCTCGTCCGTCAGCGATGAGACCTGCGTTTCGGCAACGCTCTTCAGCGAGAAGAATCAGCGCATCGTCTCGGTCAACAACTTCCGCGTGGAGTTCAAACCCGAAGGAACGCTGCTCTACATCATCAACAAAGACGTCCCCGGCGTGGTCGGCAAGGTCGGCACGATCCTCGGCGACCGCGAGATCAACATCGCCGGCTACAACCTGGCGCGCGAGACCAGCGGCGGCAAAGCGTTGGCGGTCGTTACCATCGACTCCCCCCTCGACGCCGATACGATGAACGCGCTCCGCTTCTTCAAGGCCATCGAAGAGGTCAAACAGGTCCGGTTGTAGAAGAGGCCGGCCACGACCCGAACGTCATCAAAGTCACACTCCAACCGGAGTAGTGACTTTAGAATCGAGCGATGCAGTATCGCGAGCTCGGGAAGACGGGGATCAAAGTCAGCGCCATCGGCTTCGGCGGCTGGGCCATCGGCGGTCCATCCGAGGCCTCGGGAGCGCCACTGGGATGGGGCCGCACGACTGACGAGGAGTCGCTTGCCGCGATCCGTTGTGCGCGCGATCTCGGCGTCAATTTCTTCGACACCGCCGATAGTTACGGCTTCGGCCGCAGCGAGTCGCTCCTCGGCATCGTCCTGGCCCGCAAACGCCGCGACGTGGTCATCGCCACGAAAGTCGGCGTCGTCCGCGGGTCGACGGGCGCCCTGAAGAAAGACTTCTCCCGGCAACACATCTTCGTCGCCGTCGACGGCTCGCTCAAGCGCCTTCGCACCGACTACATCGACCTTTATCAAGTGCACAACCCAACGCTCGACGAGTTGGGGCGCCTGGAGATTCAGGATTCGATGGAGCGGCTTCAGGACGCGGGCAAGATCCGTTTCTGGGGCGTCGCTGTTTCCAATCCCGAGGAAGGACTCGAAGTCATACGCCAGGGATGGGGGAACGCCCTGCAGGTGCTGTACAACATCCTGAACCAGGCGCCGGCGCAGGAGCTCTTTCCGCTGGCCAGGGAGAAGGGATACGGCATCATCGCTCGTGTCCCGCTCGCCTCAGGCCTCCTCACCGGCAAGTTCCGTATCGACAGTACGTTCCCCGCCGACGACATCCGCCAGAACTTTCTGACGCCGCGGCGCCTCCAGGAGGCCCTCGACCGCGTCGACGAGGTGAAATCGATCATCGGCGGCACCGCCCGCACCCTCACCGAAGGCGCCCTCCGCTTCGTCCTCGCCCACGACGCCGTCGCCACCGCCATCCCCGGAGCCAAGAACACCCACCAGGTCGAGACCAACGTAACCGCGGGCGACGCCTGGTTACCCGAGGACATCGTGCTGAAGCTGCGCGCGCGGCTCGGGGACTACAACTTCTATCAGAGGCACAACATCAGGCTGTGAGGTACTGGGTGGCTGGGTGGCTGAGTTGCTCGGTTGTTGGGTTGATGGGTTGCTGGGTTGCTCGGTTGCCCACCTTGGATCCGGACAACCTTAGTCCGCATTTCTCACAGGCCGAGGGAATTGCCTGCACCCTGTTCATCGGTGAGAATCCAGGTTAGTACAGCTCTCCGGAAATGAGTGTCCAGTCCGCGCTTGACCGGGTTCTGCCAGCGAAGCTGGCTTAAGGTTCGTAGCCCCCGGCTTCGAGCGCCCATACGCGCTAACTTTAACTTAAGGCTACGCCATGCGCCGCGATAGCGGCCCAAGACGGTAGCCAGGAGTGCGAGCGCTTTTTGCGAGCACCCCTGGTTCGGATGTCGATTGAGTCGTGCCGCGTCAGCGGCACTGGATCATCAAACGAAGATGCATCGCGATTTCCAGTGCCGCTGACGCGGCACAAAATCTATGCACCTCGTTACCAGGGGTTGCTCGCAAAAGGCGCTCGCACCCCTGGCTATCCTCTTCAGCCGCTATCGCGGCGCCTTGCCGGCGGCTTTAAGTTAGCGCGTACGGGCTTCGAGCCGGGGGAAAACGAGCATCGCCAAGTTGGTAGCCCGCTTGAGCGGGCGACAGAAGAGCGGTGATCGACATCTCTGTCGCCCGCTGAAGCGGGCTCGGAACAATTGATTCCCGCGTTTTCCCCCGACTGAAGCCGGGGGCTACGGACCTTAAGCTTAAGCCAGCTTCGCCGGCTCAGATCGGTCAGCTCCCGACTGGACACTCTCTTCCGGGACGCTGTACTAAGTACAGGTCCCCGGAAATGAGTGTCCCACTCAGATGCTCGCGCAACGATCTACCTGGTCCCGGGCGATGCTCGAATAGCCGCGGAGCGGCGGAATCTACGTAGCCCACGGCGTGAGCCGTGGGAAAGAAGCGGACCCAGAGGATAGCCGCGGGAGCGGCGGCATTTCGAATCTCGCCATCGGGATTCGCCGTCGTTTGCAGGGATGATCGAATCGAGATGTCGCCGCTCCGCGGCTTGATATCCGTTCGAATCAAACCCCACGGCTCACGCCGTGGGCTACGCAGATATCGCCGCTCCGCGGCTTGGCGGACTGGACACTGATTTCCGAGAAGCTGCTTAGTAGCCGATCATCGAGAAGCCGTAAACCAGCAACCCTGAACCGGAACACCACCCACCCTCGCCACGTTCTCACTTCGACATGCCCACACGCACCATCTCCATTCGTGGGGCACGCACCCACAACCTGAAGAACGTTTCGGTCGACATCCCCCAGCGCCAGCTCACGGTCCTGACCGGGCCGTCAGGGTCGGGGAAATCGTCGCTGGCGTTCAACACGCTGTACGCCGAGGGGCAGCGGCGGTTCGTGGAATCGATGTCGACGTACGTGCGGCAGTTCCTCGAGCGCATCGACCGGCCGGACATCGATGAGATCGACGGAATCCTGCCGGCCATCGCCATCGAGCAGCGGAACACGGTCAAGAACGCCCGATCAACCGTGGCCACGGCTACCGAGCTGGCCGATCACATCCGTCTTTTCATGACCTACGCGGGGGAGACGATCTGTCCCGACTGCCACGTCACCGTGCGGAGGGAGACGCCCGAGTCGATCACGAGTGCCATCACCTCGTCGCTCGAAGGAAAGCGGGTCGTGGTCCTGGCCCCGATCTTTTTCGAGAAGGAGAACCGCGGCGAGGTGCTCACGCAACTGGTCAAGGCCGGCTACTACCGCGCCTGGATCGACGGGGAGATTCGCGACCTCAACGAGGCGGATACCACCGATTCGACGGCGCTGGAGCTGGTGATCAACCGTCTGAAGGTCGACGCGAACCGCAGCGGGCAGATCACCGAGGCCATCGAGCAGGCATTCGAAGTGTCGAAGGGCAATGTGAACATCCTCGAGGATGGTGGCGAGGGGAACTGGATCTCGCACCGTTTCACGTCGCGCTTTTCCTGCAACAGGTGCGGCAACGAGTTCGTCGAGCCGACGCCGCACCTTTTTTCGTTCAACTCGCCGCTCGGCGCGTGCACGAACTGCCAGGGCTACGGCCGGATCATCGGCATCGACATGGAGAAGGTCATTCCAAACCGCGCGCTGCGTCTGGACGAGATGCCGATCGCTCCGTGGAACTCCCCCGGCTACGAAGACTGCTACGACGATCTCCGGAAGGCGGCGGCCAAGTACCGGCTGCGGCTGGATGTTCCGGTCAAAGACCTCACACCCGAGGAGTGGACCCTGCTGCACGACGGCCGCGGCAAGTGGTACGGCATCAAGGGCTTCTTCGAGTGGCTGGAGACGAAGAAGTACAAGATCCACGTGCGCGTGAAGCTCGCCAAGTACCGCAGCTACGAGTCATGCCCGCAGTGCCACGGCTCGCGGCTGAAAGCGTCAGCCTCGTATGTGACCTTCCGCGGGTTGACGATCGGCGATCTCTTCGCCATGAACGTGCGCGACGCACGGCGCTTCTGGGAGTACCTGCCGTTCTCGAAGTCGGAAGAGGCGCTGTCCGGCCATCTCCGCCGCGAGATCGTCAACCGGCTGACATATCTGGACGAGGTCGGGCTGTCGTACCTGACGCTCGACCGCCAGACCCGAACGCTCTCCGGCGGCGAGTCGCAGCGGATCAATCTGGCCGCGGCCCTCGGCAGCTCGCTGACGGAGACGATGTACGTCATCGACGAACCGACCGTCGGCCTGCACGCGCGCGACAGCGAGCGGCTCCTGGCCGTGCTCAAACGTCTGCGCAACGCCGGCAACACCGTCATCGTCGTCGAGCACGATCCGACCATCATCGCCGGTGCCGATCAGACCATCGAGCTCGGGCCGGGAGCAGGGGAGTACGGCGGCTCCGTCCTCTACACCGGCCCTCCCAGGCCTGTCGTTCCGAGGGGCGAAGACGCCGAGGAACCTCCCAGCCATCGGCAGAACGCAGCCGACGCCGGCTTCGGCGCCATCACCATACGAGGGGCGCAGGAACACAACCTCAAGAACATCGACGTCACCATCCCGCTGGGGCAGTTCGTAGCGGTCACCGGCGTCTCCGGCTCCGGCAAGTCGACGCTGATCCGCAACTGCCTTTACAACCGCTACCAGCGCGACGTGCGTGGTGCCACGGGGCTCGACGTCGGCCGTGTCGCCGCGTTGGAAGGCGTCGACAGGATCTATGACATGACGTTCATCGATCAATCCCCGATCGGCCGCTCCAGCCGTTCGAACCCGGCCACGTACGTCAAGGCATGGGACGAGGTGCGCAAGCTCCTCTCCGAAACGACCGCGGCGAAACTGAACGGCGTAACCGCCGGCATGTTCTCGTTCAACACCGTCGGCGGGCGCTGCGACGCCTGCGAGGGCGCCGGCACGGTGACGATCGATATGCAGTTTCTGGCCGATGTCGAGGTCACCTGCGACAAATGCGGCGGTAAGCGCTTCAACGAGCAGGTCATGAAGGTGACCTACAAAAGCCGGAATGTGAACGACATCCTGAAGATGACCGTCGACGAGGCCATGAAGTTCTTCGTCGACAAGCGCGCGCTCCTGAAGAGACTCTCCGCCCTCCGCTCAGTCGGCCTCGGATACCTCCGGCTCGGCCAGTCGACCGCATCGCTCTCCGGTGGAGAAGCACAGCGTCTCAAGCTGGCCTCGTTCCTCTCCGAGAGCACGAAGAGCGACAGCGGCCGCCTCTTCCTCTTCGACGAACCGACCACCGGCCTGCACTACACCGACGTCGCCCAGCTCATCAAGACCTTCCGCAACCTCATCGACCGCGGCAACTCCGTGCTGGTCATCGAACACAACATCCAGCTCATCGAAGCCGCCGACCACGTCATCGACCTCGGCCCCGAGGGAGGCGACGGAGGAGGAGAGCTGATCGCGGTCGGGACGCCGGAGGAGATTGCGGCGAATGAGCGGAGCATTACGGGGCGGTATCTGGCTCGCGTTGAACTTCTGAGCGACGTGCTGACGTCGAGCAAGCAGATCGACGACGGCCACGGCGTCTCGAACTGCGACGCGAAAGCAGAACTTCGGAAACGGGTGGCTCGCTGAAATGACGTTGGGTCGGGCTCCGACCGGTCTCGACGTGACTAAATATCGTACCTGGTGTAACGAAGCCCGTTGCTTCGTCACTATCCGGCATGACTTCGGTACGTAAGGAGTATGGACGCTTCCTCAAAACCAGCGGAGCTCAATCATGGAGACCGAGACTAAGACACTATTCCAGCACCTTCATAGCGATTTGCTTGAATATCAGACCCGGTTTGCCGACGTCAGCACAAAGGGCGCGAGTCTCAATCTTCTCGCCCTCGGCTGGATGCTCACATCTGAGCCGGCCCGAACCTTCATCGCGACAAACACAAGCGGCCGCTCCGCCGCCATCACGGGAATCGTAATCATGGAGGCAGCGTACCTGTTCCTTGCGATACGAATGGCACATGTAATGCAGCGACTCGCGCGGCAGATGGACGCGCTCGATTATCTGCCCCGTTCATACTATGACTTTCGAGCGCTGCCGCCACGAATCATTGCGACAACAGCCACCATTGCCATCGCCCCTGCAGGCATTGCAATCGCGTTCATGCTGTTAATCGCAAAGTGACGAACTGTCGCTTCACCAGATAACAGCTTCTCGCGCGGACGACGCTCTTGGGGTCGTATCTGGAAAATCAACTTTGTTAAGCGACGCCGTTACGTTGATTTTCCGGATGCGACCCCGAACTTCGCACTGCTACTGTCGCTTCGTATCCTAACGGTTGGTTGAACCGGCAACTGCGGCGTGACGCCTGACAACTCCTGGAAGCGGGCGATACCCGGGCTCTGCTTCGCACCCTCACGCCGGAGGCGTAACGGACGGTAGCCGGTGGTTGAGCGCGGAGCGCTCTACCACCGGTTGACGATCAAGAAGGACGGGCACCACGGCAGTCGTGCCGGAGCGTTCTCGGGGGGCCCTCAGCTGAAGCGAAGCTTCTTCATCGACGCCGCCGTGAAATCGGTGAGCTGCTCTCCGATTTCACGGCGGCGTCGATGAAGAAG
>DATLWH010000899.1:0-6292 GCA_035576505.1 Thermoanaerobaculia bacterium
TGTCCGTACCCTGCCGCCCAGGCGCGGATCGAGGCGTTTCACCAGCGGATGCGTGCCGAGGGATTCGCTCCGGACGAGACACCTGCCGAGACCCGCGAATCGCGCCCTGTCGTCGTTCTGGGTATGCACCGCTCCGGTACCTCGCTTGTGGCGCACCTCCTCAGCGTGTTGGGCGTTTACGCGGGCCGCCCGGACGAGCTCACGCCGCCGGATATGTTCAACCCCACCGGATTCTGGGAGCACAAGAAGGTCGTGGATCTCAATGAAGAGATCCTGACAGCGCTCGACGCCAGCTGGGTCAGCGCGCTGGGCGCCGACGTCTCCCGGCTGTCAGACGACCAGCACGTCCTGTACCTGGGGCGCGTCAGGCGCATCGTGGCCAGATCGCTGCAAGGGCACGGACCGTTTCTGCTCAAAGACCCGCGCATGTCGCTGCTCTTTCCGCTTTGGCGTGAGGCGCTGGAGAATCCGGTTTGCGTCATCGTCTGGCGTGATCCGATGGCTGTGGCGCGGTCGCTGGCGACGCGAGACAAACGGCCACACCTTGTCTCCGTGGCCATGTGGGAGCACTACACCCGTACGCTTCTCCGCGACTCGGAAGGACGCCCCAGGCTGCTGGTGTCTTACGAAACGCTCCTCGCGGACCCTGCCTGTGTCACGCGCGAGCTGCACGCCGCATTGACCGGTTTCGGGATTGAAGGGCTGCGTGTCCCGCCCGAGGAACGCCTGCGGCAGATCGTCAAGTCGGACTTCAACCGCAGCGGGCGCGGCGCGAAGAAGGACGAAGTGCTGCTGGACGACGGCCAGCGCGCTCTCGTCGCCGACCTGACCAGCGGTGCGGCGCTTCGCAAGCCCGTGGCGCCGACACCGGCCCGCACCCTCGAGCTCCTGGCGGAGTTCCGCGAGATCGACGCGCTGCGTCAGGACGTCATCGATCGCGATCGGCGCGTCGCCGACCGCGATCAGCTCTTGCGCGTGGTCTTCGACTCGAGGAGCTGGCGCATCGGTCACCGGATGACGGGCCTCGTGCGGTTTCTGCGGCGGAGCCGCGCCGTCTCCGCGCTCGATCGATGGCGGGAGATGACGCGGCGCCGCCCCGAGTGAGCACCCAGCCTGCCCAACCTTCGCTGCATCTGCTGTGTTATATTGACCGACCCCGCGCAGTCCAGCGGGTTGCGCCATGATCGAGATCCAGATCGTTCCGAGCGATATCCGTCGCCGCGTGCGTTACGTCTTCTTCGACCGAACGCGCGTCGTGGCCAGCCTGGTATTGCTCTCGGTCATCCTGGCGGGCCTGCTCGGATCGATGGCGGCCGCGCCCACCGTCATCCGCCGTGTCTATAAAGACAACTACCTCAAGACGATGCGCGATGAGCGCGACATCCAGCGCGGACGGCTCCAGGAGAACGTGGTGCAGATGTCCTCGCTCGAGCGCAGCCTCGAGGAGCAGCGCATCCGGGTGGAAAAGCTGGTTACGGTCTATGGTCTGGACCGCAACCTCGGCGTGGGAGGCTTCTCGCTGCCGATTCGGGGGTTGAAAGCGGACGCCGACCTCCATATCGAAGACGCGCACCTCCGCGAGGCGGCGCTGCGCAATGCCATGCGCCGTCTTCAGGATCAGCTCGACCTGTTGGGCCGCTATGAGACGGCGAACGCCGACCTGGTGCGCCACACGCCGTCCATCCTGCCGCTGCCGGCCGATCAGTTCGTGCTCACCTCGCCCTTCGGCCTGCGCATCTCGCCGTTCACGCGCGCCTCCGACTTTCACAAAGGCCTCGATCTGTCGGCCCCCTCCGGCACGCCGGTCTACGCCGCGGCCGACGGCACCGTCAGTTTCGCCGGACGCTACCCTCTGCGCGAGAGCGTGGCCTGGTGGCGGTTCGGCAATGTCGTGGTCGTCAATCACAGCGACCGCTTCGTCACGATCTACGGCCACTGCGACACGGTCAAGGTGAGCGCGGGGCAGAAGATCAAACAAGGTGAGGTCATCGCCACCGTCGGTTCGACCGGCTGGAGCACGAACTCGCACCTTCACTACGAAGTGCGCAGCGATCTCGAGCAGCCCGGCACGTACATCCCCATCGATCCGCGGATTTACATCCTCAACTACCAGTGGAACAATGAAGCATCCCTGTTGATGAAGTCGCGGACGAGCAAGGACTACAAAGATTTCGATCCTCTCCCATCGGCGTTTCTTGGGCGTAAGTAGGAGGGTGTGATGAGCAGCAACGCCGCCGACCAGGCGAATTTTCCGACGATGATCATCCCGCGCGGCACGGAGATCCGCGTGAACGCCAACGGCCAGCTATCGATCAAGACGCCGGGCAATCTCGTCATCCAGAACTCCGGGACCTACTCGGACATCGAGTCGACGAACGGCTCGATCCGGATCGAAGAGAACGTGACCGTGGAAGCGGTGAGCATCCGCGCCGGTCAGGCCTGTTTCATCCAGGGCACGCTCACCGCCTGGCGGGTCCACGCCAAGCGCATCACGCTCGAAGAGCGGGCCAGAGCCTTCATCATGCTGCAGGAATCCGAGCATCTGGAGATGGCGAAAACCGCCCGGCTCGTCGGCAACTTCTCCGACGAGAAGGAGCTCTTCTTCATGATGGGGAAATTCAGCCCGCAACTGAAGGAGCTTCCGGGCGCCGTCGATCTGTCCTCGCCGAATGTACGCGAAGCGCGGGGGCCGGCCGCCTTCATTCCGGCGTCGTCGCAGCCAGGCACGACGCCAACGCCGGCTCCTCCTCCGCGCGATGACAGCGGCGAGCATCTCCGCGTCGCCCAGTCGCTCCTGGAACGTGAGATCGGCCGCACCGATCTCGCTCCCGCCGAGGCCGAAGCGCTGCGCGAGGTCCTGTATGCCCTCCGCGAGCGGAACGTCACTCGCGTCGGCGGCATCTACCGCGGCGCCTTCTCCGAGCTGAAAACGCAAAGCGAAGGGGTGCGGCAGGCCTACGAACACCTCGACCGGTACTTCGGCACGCGGTGAACAGCGCGGCGTTGGCCGCGAGTTGGAAATACACGCTCGCGCGATCAGTGGTCTTCGTGTGACGCGTGCGCCGTTCGCGACCCTGCCGGGGTCGGTGCTGGGCGACCATCCGATACCTGTGGAGGCGCGTCCTTCGGCGCTTGCCACTGGTTAGGGATTGCCGCTTAAACCCAACGGCAAGGCGCCGCGATAGCGGCAAAAGAGGATAGCCAGGGGTGCGAGCGCCTTTTGCGAGCAACCCCTGGTAACGAGGTACATAGTTTTGGTGCCGCGTCAGCGGCACTGGAAATCGTGACGCATCTTCGTTTGGTGATCCAGTGCCGCTGAACGCGGCACGACTCAATGGACATCCGAGCCAGGGGTGCTCGCAAAAAGCGCTCGCACCCCTGTCTACCGTCTCTTGCCGCTATCGCGGCGCCTGGCGTTGCCTTAAAGTTAGCGCGTACGCCTCGCAGGGGTCGCGTACACGCTCGCGATCAGTGGTCTTCGCGTGACGCGTGCGCCGTTCGCGACCCCTGCCGGGGTCGGTGCTGGGCGGCCATCCGATACCGGTGGCGGCGCGTCCTTCGGCGCTTGCCACCGGCTAATCTACGGCAGCGCCTCCGGCGTGCGGCTAGTCGTCGTGGCCTGACAACGTGCGAAGGCAATCAACCGACAACCCGTCCCGTAGCGCCGCAGTATCATTCCCTCTTGCTTCCGCTCGCAGATCACAATCCGCGGCAGACGACGCCGGTTGTCAACATCATTCTCGTCGCCGTCAACGTGCTGGTGTTTCTGTGGGAGATATCCCTGGGACCGCAAATCGAGCCGGTCCTGATGGGGGTGGCTTTCATACCGGCCCGCTTCTGGTATCTGTCCGGTGCGCTGCTGCCGAACGTCATCACGATGTTCGTTTCGATGTTCCTGCACGGCGGCTGGCTGCACCTCGGCGGAAACATGCTCTACCTCTGGATCTTCGGCGACAACGTCGAGGACCGCCTCGGGCACGGCAAGTACCTGCTTTTCTATCTCGCCTGCGGCCTGCTGGCCACGCTGACGCACGCGGTGATGAATCCGGAATCGCGCATGCCGTCCATCGGCGCCTCCGGCGCGATTGCCGGCGTCCTCGGCGCCTACATCGTGCTCTTTCCGAAGCAGCGCGTGACGACGCTGATTCCGATCTTCATCTTCATCACCGTGCGCGAGATTCCGGCCGTGTTCCTGCTCGGCTTCTGGATCGTGGTGCAGATCTTCTTCGGCGCCGCCACGATGAGCGGCGACCTGCAGAGCGCCGGCGGCGTCGCCTACTTCGCCCACATCGGCGGCTTCGTCGCCGGGATGCTGCTCGTCGTGCTCCTCGGTGGCCTGCGGCGGCCTCCCAGGCCGGTGTATTCCGACTACTGGCGGCGTTAGCGAGGCACGGCGAGTAGCGAGTCGTAGGGGGGGGGCATCGGCGGTTCGAGATGACAGCGAGCCCTGGGCGGTTCGTGCGACACCCACCGCGTGCGCAACGCGAGCACCCCAGCGCGACGCAGCGTTGCGCAAGGGTGCGCACGTGCGCACCCTGATGTGTAGCAACGCTTCACGCCCGCGCAGCAACGCTTTACGCCCGCGCAGCAACGCTTTACGCCCGCGCAAGCAACGCTTCACGCCCGCGCAAGCAACGCTACGCGCCCGCGCAGCAATGCTGATCCCTCCGCGCAGCAACGCTGCGCGCCCGTGTCGCAAATGCTGGTCAGTCCCCTTAGCAATGATGCCCCTCCGCGCAGCAATGCTGCCATTCCGCGAAGCGATGCTGCCATTCCGCGCAGCAATGCGGTCCTTCCTCGTAGCAAATGCTGCCCCTCCGCGTAGCAATGCTGCCCTTCCGCGTATCGATGCTGCGCCTCCGCGTAGCAATGCTGCGTTCTCCACGCAGCAACTGCGCTTTCCGCGTAGCAACCCTGCGCTCTCCGCGTAGCAACCCTGCGCTCTCCGCGTAGCAACCATGCGCTCTCCGCGAGCAATGCTCCACTTCCGCATAGCAATGCTGCGCCTCCGCATAGCAGTGCCGCGCATCCGCATAGCAATGTGCCACCCTACGCGCAGCAACGCTGCGCCGTTCAGGTAGCAACGCTGCGCCTCCGCGCAGCAAGGCTGCGTCAACGCGTAGAAACGCTGCGCCCCAGCGCACAAACGCTTCGCAACAACGCAGCAACGCTCCACGCTCCGCGCAGGAACGCTACGCACGCCGCTCAGGAACGCTTTGCCCCGGCGCAGGAACGATTCGCCCGAGCGCAGCAACGCTTCGCCCGAGCGCAGCAACGCTTTGCCCAAGCGCAGCAACGCTACACGCTCCGCGCAGGAATGCTACGCACGCCGCTCAGGAACGCTTTGCCCCGGCGCAGGAACGATTCGCCCGAGCGCAGGAACACTTCGCCCCAGCGCAGCATCGCTACGCACTCCGCGCGCTCTTGCTACGCATGTTGCTGCATGCGTTGCCCCTTGTCGATCGAAGTGCGAAGGTGTGACGCACCTCAATTCCACACGGCGATCGATTCCCAATCACCTTGCCAACGCCCTTTGGCCTGTGGAGAGCCAGATGCCGGCCGCCATCAAGACGATTACCGACAGAAGAACAGCGGCGGCGATCATTCGATGGCGCCTCCGCAGCTCGGCCGGCTCGCCGGCCTGATCGGTCCAGAAGACGCCGAGGAGCGCCTGCCGGTCGCGCCAGAGGATGGCCACCATGGCAGCGAAGATCAACGTCGACGTGCAGGTTGCACCCCAGGTGATGAAGAAGAACAGGTTGATCATGAGGATGTTCGTGATCATGGGCAACACCAGGGCCGCTCCCAACAACGCCGTCTTTCGGAAGAGCAGAAGCGCTGCGCCGGCCAGCTGGATCAATCCGAGGAGGGTGGCGTAGAGGTGGGAGTGGCTGTAGAAATACCAGACGAGCTCACGGCCGCTCAGCGATCCAACTGGCCTGAGGGCCAGCTCCGGTGCCACGCTGAACTGTCTGCCAAGGAGTTTGCTCGATCCGTACAACAAAAGCAGGAAGGCTGCGAGATATCGGAACCAGTCCAGATACTTCGGATAAGGATCGATGGATGTAGCCATGGATTGAGTGGGATACTAGCGCTTCTCACCGCTCACTTCGTCGCGAATGGGTCAAGGGTGTCAACCTGGAAGGTAGTGAAATGACGAACGTTACGCGTCACAACCACCAGATGGTGCACGATCGCAGTGGCAGCGATCAGCGCATCCTCGAATAGATGGTCAGGTCGCCGGTGCATGAGTTTTGCGCAGGCCCGGAAGACGCGGGCATCGACCGGAAGG
>DATLWH010000900.1:0-19634 GCA_035576505.1 Thermoanaerobaculia bacterium
CGAGGCGATCGGCAAGATCGCCGACGTCGGGACGGTCTCATTCCTTCTGCGGATCATCGCGGCCGAAGACAAGCTGAACCTGACGGCGTTGCGCGCTCTCGTGCGCATCGCCGAGGCCAGTAAGCCCAAGATCGTCGAACACGCCGAGCGGCTGCTCATCCAGCGCAAGTTCCGCGAATCCTTCCCGGAATCGAAAGTCGATCCGCTCATCGAACACCTCCACGCCACGCCGAAGCGCGACGTGAAGGCCTTCATCCTGAAGTTCCTCGGCTGGTCGGGCGATGCGCGGGCGCTCCCGGTGCTGATGGACTGCCTGGAGCATCCCGACTCCGCCGAAACCGCGGCGCAGGCGTTGATCGACTTCGGATCCGCCGCCGTGCCATCCATCCTCGAGGCGCTCCGCACCGCGGAAGAGGACGAGATCATCGCCCTGCTCCTGCGCGTCCTGAACGTGATCGGCGGACGGGAAGCCGGGCCGAACATCCTCCCCCTGCTCGATCATGAGAACGCCATGATCCGCCGCTTGGCCATCGAGACCCTGGGCGAGATCGTCGATCCGCGCTCGATCGATTACCTCCTTGCCAAGCTCGACGACGCCGACGTCGCTTCGCAGCAGGCCGCGGTCAACGCCATCTCCGCGCTCGTGGCCGCGTTCCCTGAGATGAAAGGGCAGGTGCTGGCGAAGATCCGCAGGCTGCTCCAGAACCCGTCGGTGCCGATGAAGCTCAACTCGCTCTCGGTCTTCGTCAACATCCAGGGGGAGGGGTATCACGACGAGCTCCTGCTGGCGTCGAAGGACAGCGATCCCGTCATTCGACAGAAAGCCGTCTCGCTGATGGGGAAGTTCAGCGAAGAGCGTTTCGCCGATGCGCTCGTGCTTTCGCTGGCCGATGAGGCCACGGCCGTACGTCTCGCGGCCATCAATGCCATCGTTCGCCACCGCCCGGCCCAGGGACTCGAGCCGCTCATCAGCTCCCTCGAAGACTCCGACATCTGGATTCGCACCGCGGCCGCGCAGGCGCTCGGCGAGTACCGCCACCCCGCCGCGCTGCAGCCGCTCGTGCATCACCTCGATCACGATCTCCCTCCCGTTCGCATCGCCGCCATCGAGGCCCTCGGCAAGTCGGGCGATGAGCGGGTGAAACAGGTGCTCTTCGACTGCGCTCACGAGTCCGATCTGGAAGTCCGCCGCGCGGCCATCCTCTCCCTCGGCCGCGTGCCGGGGGAGGAAGTCTTCGATTACCTCATGTTCGCCACGACCGATGACGACTGGCGCATCCGCGCCGCGGCGGTCACGTCGGTCGCGGTCCGCGGCGACCGGACCGCGTTGCCGGCACTCTATGCCGCGCTGCAGGACCCCGATACGTACGTCCAGCAGTCGGCCGTCCTGGCGCTCGATAAGCTGCCTGACCGGGAATCGTTTCCGCACCTGTTCCGGGCGCTCGAAAACAGCGCCATCCTCGATGAGGTCTCCGACCTCTTCGTCCGACACAAACAGCTCTATCGCGATCTTCTGGAAGAGGCGTGGCGCACGGCCGACAGCCGGCGCGAGGTGGTGATCGCGGCGATTTTGCAGGCGATGAAAGGGTAGTGCTCGATAGCTTCAGCAATGATGAAAGGTAGTGGATTCGTAGATTAGTAGATCAGTGGATTCGTAGATCAGCGCGTGACTTCGAGTTGGCGTGCCCTGATCACCAACCACTAATCCACTAATCCACTAATCGACTGCACAATGTCCACATTCAACCTCTCCTTGAACCACCATCTCGATCTGCCCGACGACGTGTTCCGGCTGATGCGGGATCAGATCTACAAAAGGACGGGGATGTGGTTCGCGGATACGTCGAAGTATCTGCTGCAGAAGCGCCTCTCGCCCCGGGCCCGGGAGTTGAATTTCGACTCGTTCCAGAAGTACTTCTATTTCCTGCAGTACGACCCGCGTGCAGAGGCGGAGTTCGACCAGATCTACGACCTCGTCACCACGAATGAGACCTACTTCTTCCGCGAGCCGGCGCAACTGGCGGCATTCTCCGAGGAGATCGTCCCAGAGATCCTCGAGCGCAAGTCGGTCAAGAAGATCCGCATCTGGTCGGCGGGATGCTCATCGGGAGAGGAGCCGTACTCGATTGCCATGCTCCTGTCGGAAGCGGGGCACTACGACCGTGCCGCCTTCGAGATCTTCGCCAGCGACATCAACCAGCAGGTGCTGGCCAAGGCGCGCCGCGGCCAGTATCGCGAGAGCGCCTTCCGTGCCACCGACACGCCGCTGCGCGACAAGTACTTCACCCGCAGCGACGACGGCTCGTGGCGCATCCACGACGACATCCGTAACCGCGTCTCGTTCGGGCGGCTGAACCTCTACGACGAAGCCCGGGTCTCGCTCCTCGGCCACCTCGACGTGATCTTCTGCCGCAACGTCATCATCTATTTCGACGATTCATCCAAGAAGGTGGTGGTGTCGAACTTCTACCACCGCCTCACCGACGCCGGCTATCTCCTCCTCGGCCACAGCGAGTCGCTCATCTCCCTCTCCACGCGATTCAAGCTGCGGCATTTGAAGAACGACATGGTGTATCAGAGGTAGGTGCGTCGTCATCGCGACGCATCTTCGTTTGATGATCCAGTGCCGCTGACGCGGCACGATCTGGATTGACCTCGATACCAGGGGTGCTCGCAAAAAGCGCTCGCACCCCTGGCTATCCTCTTGTTGCCGCTATCGCGGCGCGTGGTCATTGGCTTATCAGTTAATTAATTAATTAATGGGCGGCTCGAAGCCACGCCAGGGTCCTCGCGCTGGCTCCGGCCGGTGATCGGACACGCATTCGCCGCCTTTACCCCCTGCGCTGCCTCGTGGAGCAAATCGTCCAGCCACACTCCCGCGTCGAAGTACTTCTTCTGCCACTCCGGTTCGATGCGGTCGAGAACGAGCGCGATGCCCATACCGAGGTTGTAGAACTCGTTGCGCGACTGCGAGACGTTGCCGAGGTGCTTGATCTGGAACGGCATGGCCTTGTAGTAGCTGTCCCAGGCCCGCGTGAATGCGTTCGCGCCCTCGAGCTCCACGTAGGCGGCCGTCGGCTTGTAGTCGCGCGCGGCCAGGTCGGCGATGCGGTATTCGAAGTAGCGCGCCACGCCTTCCTTCGTGATGACGAACTTCATGTAGGAACGGTCCTTCGTGCCGGGGAACGACGCGTCGACGAGGTCGCCGAACGTGCGCACGGCTTCGTCCGCGACATCGGCTTCATACGGCAGATCCGCGCCGCTCCCGATACAGCCGTAGAGAGCGTGCCCGGCCACGTGCATGGCGCGGCGGACGCGCGCGTCGGTGTACGGAAACGGATACGTCAACTGCCATCGCCCGTCGTCGGAGGGACCGATGGCCAGCGACGCCACCTTCTCGATCTCGCCATGCGTGAAGGTGTAGACATGAAACAGCTCGTGCAGAACGACGATCGTCCAGACCGGAGGCTCGGTGCTCGTTCCCTCCGGCGTCCCGATGACGACCGCGGGCCGGCCGATGGCCGGGAAGCTGGCCTGGAGCGACGGCGGGAAAACGCTCGGACGGAAGTAGACGATCCTGCCGCGGAAGGTCTGGTCGGTGGCGGTGAAGCCTTCCGGCCGCTCCCTGCTGTTGAGAAGGTATTCGCTCTTGCCGTCGATGAGGATGACCGGACTGTCCGCCGCGGTGAACCCGGGCCAGACCCGTGGGCCCAGGACCTCGGCCATGCGGAACGACTCCGCGAGACGGACGAGGTGCTCCGGCGCGACCTCCGCCGCGAGAGGCAGCGCGAAAAGAGCCGCGAACAAGGTGATGAGCAAGCGTTTCATGAACATTCTCCTTTGCCCGGGCCTGTCTCTTCGGGAGCGACACGGATGCGCAACGTCCGCTTCGCGTCGATCGGGAACGATTGCCATTCGCCGCGGCAGATGACCCCGCGCGAGGGGCGGGCGAAGAGGCGCCCGCCGAGCGTGATGTCGGTGTAGTGCCAGGGATCGGCGTGCTCGAACGTCCGCGCGGTGATCATGAGGTTGCCCAGCGCCGGCAGCGCGAGCGACCCTGCTGTGCCGGCGAAGATCCGTCCGCTCACTCGGCTGATGACGGCCGGGCCGTCGTCGATTTCCGCCTCGACGGCATACCAGTGCGGCTGGCGGAACGCGTCCACCGTGATTGCGCCGTTCGAATGAACGTCGTCGATGCGGATGCGCATCGGCCCCGTGCCGGCCGAGCGCTCCGGCACGATGTCGAACTTCAGCAGCCCCGCCCTGCCGGCGCCGCCGAACGGCAACAGCTCGATCTCCTGATCGAAACCGACAACGAAGCGGTGCTCCTGCGCGTCCTCCTCCCAAAGCGCCAGGCCGGCCCGCGACGTGCCGTGCCGGCGGCGCGTGGTCAGGCTGCTGCGGACGTCGAGCTTGCCGGATGTGGTCAGCTCGCTGACGAACATCGCATCGAGCGTGAAGCCGTGGTCGCGCAGGCGGACCGTGAAATCGGTGCCGGGCGGGCCGTCGACATCCGCTTCGTACAGCGTTCGCTTCCCGGCGGCGTTCTGTTCGACGCACCGCACCACGAATCGGATCCGGTTCGGCGTCGTCATCAGTGAAGGAGGAGGCGCCGCGGCCGTGAGCAGGAGGGCAAGGATGGCCAGGTACCGCATCACTCGCGTCCTTTCACGTAGATCACCGCCCGTCCGCCCGCATCGTAGTTCCCGAACGCGCCGCCGATGGGCTCCCGATGCCGCAGGAGAAGCAATGCCGGGACGACCAGGAGGATGACGAGCAGCAGCGCGAAGACGAGTCTCGGAGTGCTGCGCCGACGGCGCTCCCGGATGGGAACGGCTCTCCCCAGCTCCGGCCGCGCCGACACTACCGCCGCGCGAATGGCCGTCAGGTCGTCGAGAAAGGCGCGGCAGTGGCCGCAGGCCGTTACGTGCTCGCCGATCTCCGGCGCTTCGCCGTCGAAGTATGCGGAGAGCGTTTCGCGATCGGGACAGTTCATGCGTTCACCTCGGGGTTCATTGCTTCGCGCAGACGTTGCCTGGCGCGAAAAAGGTCGCTCTTCACTTTCGCCACCGTGACGTCGAGTGCGTGCGCGATCTCGTCGTAGGACATCGATTCCCATTCGCGCAGCAGAAGCGGAGCACGGAGCTCCGGCGGAAGCTCGTCCAGAGCGGCTCGCAGACGCTGCTCCCCCTCGCGGCGCGCGGCCGTCTCGTACGGATCGGCCGGTCCGGCCATCCAGGGGAAGAGGAGCCGGAACCGCTCCAGCCGTTGCCGCCGCCGCAGCTCGTTCAGCGCCAGGTTCCGCGCCACGCGAAGAAGCCAGAAGCGCGCGCGCCCGGCCGGTACGTCACTTCGCCGCAGCCGGAGAAAGGCCTCCTGGGCGATGTCGTGCCCGTCCCCCCGGCCGGCCAGGATCCCCTCGGCGAATCGGACGATCACCGGGTACTCCGCCTCATAGGTCGTGGCCAGATCGTTCATCGATTCAGTGTGAAGACACCGGAGAGGGAGAAAAGTTGCAGTTCCATCTCATCAGCGGCATTGAAACGCGTCAAGTAGCTGATAGGTACTGACTTAGCTCGCTGCCGGCCCTGGTATCGCAAATGACTCAGGGTCGTTCGTTAATGACTCGGAGTCATTCGCGAAGTACTCAGGGGTCATTCGTCAATGACTCGGAGTCATTCGCGAGGTACTCGGGGGTCATTCGTTAATGACTCGGAGTCATTCGCGAAGTACTCGGGGGTCATTCGTTAATGACTCGGAGTCATTCGCGAAGTACTCGGGGGTCATTCGTGAATGACTCGGAGTCATTCGCGAAGTACTCGGGGGTCATTCGTGAATGACTCGGAGTCATTCGCGAAGTACCCGGGGGTCATTCGCAAATGAATCGGAGTCATTCATGAAGTACTCGGGGGTCATTCGCGAAGGCTCGGGAGTCATTTCTCGCCCGATTCCCGCACCTTCGTCGGGATCGTCATCATCACATATGCCGCCGCCGATCATCGATAGAATGGCGGCCGCTTGACCTCGCCCGCCCGCCCCCTTCGTGCACTCGTCATCGACGATTCCGCCTACAACCGCGTGACGATCTCGCGGATGCTGGAGTCCTCGCCCCAGATCAAAGTCGTGGCCACGGCCGTGAACGGCGAGGACGGCATCAAGCAGGTGATCAAGCACAAGCCGGACGTGATCACGCTCGATCTGGAGATGCCGGTCATGGACGGCTTCGCCTTCCTGCGCTGGCTGATGGCCAACCTGCCGACGGCGGTGATCGCCGTCTCTTCGCGGTCGAGTGACAAGAGTGTCTTCAAGGCTCTCGACCTCGGCGCCGTCGACTTCATCGGCAAGCCGGGAGGACGCGTCTCGCCGCGGCTCGAGGAGATCGAGCGCGATCTCGTCGCCAAGGTGCTGCAGGTGGCCGACATCCGGATGGAGAACCTGCGCCGGCGCATCGTCGAGGAAGAGCAGGTCCTGCCGCCCGAATCCGAGCTGCCCGGGGCGTGCGAAGGGGGAGTCGAGCTCGTCGCCATCGGCTGCTCCACGGGCGGCCCGCCGGCGCTGCAGCACGTCTTTCAGAACCTGCCGCTGCTGCCGCTTCCGATCGTGGTGGCCCAACACATGCCCCAGGCATTCACCCGCCTCTTCGCGGAGCGTGTCAACAAGCTCACCAGCTACACGGTGAAAGAGGGCGATGACGGTGAGTTGCTCGAGAACGGCACCGTCTATGTCGCTCCCGGCGGCATGCAGATGGAGGTGCGCCGCTTCGCCGATGGTCTGCAGTTACGCGTCTTTCGGGCCAAGCCCGCCGACCTCTACGCGCCCTCGGTCGACCGGCTCATCTCCTCGGCCAGCGAGGCCTGCGGCGAGCGGCTTGTGGCCGTCATCATGACCGGCATGGGCGACGACGGCGCGCAGGCCATTCGCCGCGTCCGCGAGCGCGGCGGCCGCACCATCGCCGAGTCAGCGCAGACCGCCATCATCTTCGGCATGCCCAACGAGGCCATCAAGACCGGATGCGTCGATCAGGTGCTGCCGCTCGGAGAGATCCCGCGGGCCATTCAGCGGTTGTGTAGCGGGCCGCAATAGGTCGGTGCCGTTGCCCTGGAAGCCTGCGCGCACTGCGCCGTAGAACGATCTGACGAAATGGTGGCCGAGCCTTGGGCAACCAACGCTGCCGGCCGTGCCGGCCTACACGCCATAAAAACGCTTTGGATTGTCCCAGAGCAACTTCTCGACGGTCGCGCGCGACAGCGTGCCTTCGAGCGAAATCGCGTCTTTCATGACGTCTGGATCGTGGTCCATGTGCGGGAAGTCGGACCCGATGAGGATGTTGTCGGCACCGATGAAATCCATGAGCGGACCGAGGTACGGCTCCGTTGGCTCAACGGAGACGAAGCACTGGCGTCGGAAGTAATCGGATGGCTTCATGGTCACGTTGCCGCGCACCTCCCACTCCAGGTCGTGGTACTCGCGGTCGAGGCGCCAGAGCCAGTAGGGAATCCAGCCGCCTCCGGCCTCGAGGAAGGCGAAGCGAAGACGGGGGTGACGTTCCAGCACGCCCCCTTCGATGAGCGCCAGCAGCGCCATCATCTGCTCCATCGGATGCGAGCAGGCGTGCATGGCGAAGCGGGTGCCGAAGCGGTCGGCGCCGGCTGAGGGCACGAGCGCATGCGTTCCTTCGTGAATACCGACAGCGATGTCCAGCCGCTCGCATTCGCTCCAGAACGGCTCGTAGGCGGGATCGCTTAGCAAGCGTCCCTTGATTGGATTGGGCCGCACGACGACGGCGCGCCATCCGAAGCCGGCGATGCGGCGCAGCTCCGGCACCATCTCCTCCGGCGCGTGCCGGTTCACCGCGCCGACGCCGCGCAGCACCTCCGGGTCGTGCGCACAGAAGTCGCGTAGCCAACTGTTGTAGGCGCGAACGAACGCGCCAGCGAGTGCCGCATCCATGGAATCGACCGCGAAGAGCCAGCCACCGACGGAGGGGTAAAGGAACGCGCAATCCGCGCCTAAGACCTCGAGGGCCTTCACGACCGAGGCCGCGTCGCAGCCGGTGATTCCGTATGCCGCGAAGTTGCGCTCCCACACAGACGGGCCGGCGGCCATGAGATCGTCCGAGACCTTATGGAAGATCTCCTCGCCGTCCAGTTCCAGGCCGGGCGTCAGCAAATGCCTGCCGAACTCCGGCTCCAGATAATCGCCCCAGATCCCGGCCGGTTCCCAGACGTGACAATCAGCATCGATGATCGGGTAGTGATGGCTCATCGCTGATCTTCCTTCGCCCGACTGCCGATGATGAATTCGCCTACCGACGTCTCCGCGTAGTAATCGAGACCGGCAGCGGCGGCGAAGAGGTCGGAGTCGCCGCCTCCCATGGCGCACGCACCGATGCCCATGGCCTCCGCCACGAGGTACATCGTCTGGAAGAGCGCACCGACGTCTTTGAGGATGAGCGCGTACCCCATCGACTCGTACTTCCAGAAGATGCGGCCGAAGCGCGCGGCGATGGTCAGCAGCACCTGCGGCGCGCCGTGAGGCGGCTGCGTTGCCCGCCGCAGCAGCGCCTCCCGGCTGTCGCCGAGCCTCGCCAGGCGGTGACTCCTCGGGCAATAGTGATAGAGCCCGGGTGCAAGGCCGGCGCACGCGCGGACGGAGACGTAGATCTCCAGTTCATACACCGCCCCGCCGCCCGGATACGGACGTTTGCTGAGCTGCTGTTCCATGCCGCCGAAGTCGTAGGTGTCGCGGATTCGCGCGGAGCGGTAGAGAAACTCTCCCAACTGGCCGCGTGTCAGGGGTGGATCGCCGAAGTCGCGCGAGCTATGGCGGCCATCGAGGATGGCGGTGAAATCGCCCCCGAGCTCAGGTGTGTCCAGCTCTACGACATCGTCAGACATCGCTGGCTTCGCCACCGGTAGCGGCTCCGCGCGGCCGCGAAACGGATAGGAGCCTCCAAACCTGCCCTGGTGGCGGCCGAAACGCGTTCGGGCATGGAAGAGGAGGTCGTGAAAGTTCCAGTACGCCAGCGCCCCTTCGTCCTCGTTCGCCTCGGCGAGCATGCGACACCCGAGCAAAAGCGAACAAAGCGCGGAGACCTCGTCATGCGACAAGGTGGACGTGAGATCCTCCGTGCGCTGGGGAGTGGCAAGTGCCATGACGAGCTGCAGCACGCGCGCATCGTCGATGGTCATGCGCGCCGGTGACATCGCCGTCTCGATGACGATCCGTTCTTCGATGCGGCGCACCAGGGCGAAGCGCGACAACTGGTAATGCGCTTCGGGGTCCGTCTCGCGGAGATTGATCGGCACCGTAACCGTGGCTGTGGCCAGAGGCCCGCTGTCACCCGCGGCGCGGTAGGACAGCTCGCCGCGCCGCGCCATGCGGTTGAGTGCGAAGTGCAGCAGCGGCAGCCCCGTCGAACCGTCCGTCTCCAGCACGCTCGCCTCGAGCTCGTCTTCTGGCGCACCCTCGCCAGCGAGGCGGGCCAGAGCCGCGCGCACGCCTGGCGTGAGGCCGTCGGCGGCCGCCCCGGAGCCGGCGTCGTCGTGCAGCAGCAGGATCCGTGCTGGCATCGCGGAGCCTCAGAAAAAGACTGGCACGGGATTCAGCTCCTCTTCCGCCAGCGGAGCCGGCAACCACCCGAGCGCTACCGGTACGTCGTAGAGCCGGCCGGGTGCGAGTCGCTGCCAGAAGGGACGCATGCCCGGAACGACGACCCGCACGACCGGCAGACCGATGTCGGGACGAGTCTGATCGAGCACGAGTGTCTCCATCCCGCGCTCTGCCGCGATGCGAACACAGGCCTCGACGTCGTCCTTCAGATCGCCGTGCTCGAATTGTTTGTAGTCGGTGGCGGCCACGGTTGTGCCCGATGCCGGTGCAAGGTGTGGTTGCGTTGCCAGCGTCGCCGTCGTGAGCCACGACAGGGTGTCCTGATCCATGGTGTCGAAGGATGCGTTGGGATCGCTGCTCCGGGCGATGACGACGGGGAGGAACTGATTCATCTCCGTCAGTGCTCTTAGGATCCCGAGCCTCGGGTCGAGGTGGCAGCCAAAGCCCATGATGAGCTCCTCGGTTGGCCCGCTGATGCTGCGGCTGACGGCGGTGAACGCCGGAAGGCCGAAGTCTGCCGTGAGGTCCAGCACCCAGACATCGCGATGCAGGGACCGGTAATAGCCGAGAAATGCCGCGAAATACGGTTCGTCAAACGACGCCAGATCCACCGCGGGACGGATGATGCGGTTGTACCACCAGACGGCCACGCAGTCGCGTTCCACCAGTTCCAGGAATCCCTGGAGGATGGCCTCTTCGAGCGAGTTACCGGCCGCGCAGCCATTGGAGTTGGCCCAGGAAAAGCGTTGCTCCGCGGGCAGGGGGTAGTCGTAGTAACAGTACGCCGCCGGCAGATAGCGGAACCGTTCGAACGTCAGCGACCAGAGAGCGGACCACTCCAGCTCGGCGCGCTCGTCGAAGGGCACCGGCACGCGATTGAACCGATGCACCGAGGCGCCGCGCGGCTGCGCATACTGCCTCTCGCTGAATCGCATGCAGTCGTTCGGATGGATCGCCGCGGCACCGAGGTCCTCGAGACTGGCCCGGATGCGAGGCTCGCTGCCGTCGAAGATCCCGCTGTAGCGCTCGATGGCCTCGGCCATGGCGCCGGCTTTCGCCTGCGCTTCCGTCTTTCCCTTTCCTCCACTGCCGCCGCGGAAGTGGTCGCGCAGAGACTCGATCGAGTCGTTCCTTCTGGCGGCGTTGAGGCCAGCAAAATAGACCGGGGTGACGGGCGAGGCGAGCGCGGGATTGCGCGCGAGGTGTGTGACGACGCCGGTCAGCGGACTGACGTGCCGGCTGTAGCGCGAAAGCGTCGTTTCCGGCGGTTCCGAGCGGAAGCCGCCGTCGGACGTGAAGGACTTGGTGCGGCTCTGGAGAGAGATGGGCTGCGGCGGGCGGGTTGCGGCGCCGGCGTCGCCGCAGACGGGGCACTGCGGCCGTCGCACCACCGGGTGACGCTCGCTGCTCATCGTCGCCAGATCGAGCGTGAGCAGCGAGGTCTCGAGCTCGGGACTGGCGGCACCGGCCAGCCACTTGATTATTTCTGTGGCAACGAGCGCAGCCGCCGCAGACTCCGTCGACGGCAGGCTATAGCTGGCGATGGCGCGCGGGTGCGAGCCGTTGCTGCACACTTGCACGTAGCTTTCGGCGAAGCGCTGTGCGCGCACGCGGTGCGCCATGCACGCCCAACAGGCCGTGACTCCTTTCCGAAACAGCGGGCCGATCCAGAGGATGGAGCCGGTTGGGCGCGCGATCAGCCACGGCTTTCCGTCCTGGAGTCGCGCTTGGTTGATCGCGGCCAGATCGGGATGGAGGTAATCCTCGGTCAGGACGATGGTGACATCGCAGTCTTCACCGTCTTCCAGCTCGACCTCAACTCCGAGCGCGGAGAGCGATCGCGTCAGCGGATCGAGGCCGGCGGCCCCGATGCCGGCGAGTTTCACGCGCGATTGACCGGCCGTGTGTACTGCTGCCGCAGGGTCGGCGCCGACCGCATCCCAAAACCCGGCGGAGACGCCGGGAACGTCACTGCTTTCGCGGATCACGCCGCGGACTTCCAGTCGATCGAGCGCGTAATAGATCTCGGCCGCGCTGACCGACGGCGGCGCGGCGGCCAGGATGTCGTCGACGGTGCGCCCTTCACCAATGAGTGTGGCCATGCTCGTGTAGACCGACCCACTGAAAAGCTGGGCTCCGCGCTCGCCGAGAACGAGCGTGTGCAAGTCATCCACAACAGCGACGTCGTAGCAGTTCTTGAACGCCGGTCTCGTGAGCAGGCGGAGTCTCCTTTCTGATCCATGGCAAAGCGCCTCGGAGGCTGACTGAACTGGCGACAGCCACCGAGACGCCTGCGCCGGAGTGTCAGCAGATGCAGATGACGGCCTCGGTTTCGCCGCGGTAGCAGTGGTGGAGGCAGATGGTGTCTTCCGCCTTCTTGGTCAGGGCCTCGTCGGAGATTCCCTCCGGCTTTTTCGGCAGCGCCAGAACGAGGTGATGCTGGCTGACGTCGGGCTTGACCTCGATGGTAACCGAAGAGGGAACTGTCCATCCTTCGGACTCCAACGTCTTGCGCGGATCAGCGATCAGCCGGTTGCGGAATTCAGGGTCAGACCAGGATTTCGCGACGACTTTCGCGTAGTCGCTTGCATTGTTCGGCACAGTACACTTCCTTTCAAGACAATTTGGTGATTGAGAAGGCGTACAGGAAGAGATCGTAGCGCATCGATTGTCAGCAGATGCAGATGATGCAGACGAAGTATTCGGACTTCCTGATCAGTTCCTGCTCGGAGAGTCCCTCCGGCTTTTTCGGCAGCGCCAGGACGAATTCATGCTCAGTGGCGTTTTCTTTGACCTTGAACTTGACCGTAGGTGGAATCGTCCATCCTTCTGCCTTCAGCGTCGCGTGCGGATCGGCGATCAGATCTTCACGGAATTTATTGTTGGACCAGGCTTTGGCAATGACTTTCGCGTAGTCGTGCTCTTGGTTCGGCATCGTTCACTCCTTTCTAGTCACTTCGTGGATTGAGGAATCAGCAGGCGCGAATCGAAAATGTTGCCGTAGCCTCCTTTCCGTCAGGGTGTCGCTCGCGCGTCCCTGCTACGGCCGGGCAATCCATAAATGAGCCGCAAGTTGATCGTGCGGCCGGCTTGCAACACGCGCGGCAGCGTCTCGTTGCCGGGGTCGTAGTAGTTCTTGCTGAACAGGTTGAAGACGCTGAGTTGGAGCGCGGTGTGCGGCAACGGGCCGCTGTAGGTGAGCGTGACGTCGGTGGTCGAATACGGATCCATCCGCTGAAACGGGCTCGGGTAGTTCGTTCCGTCGCCTGTCCTGCGGCTCCCGACGAAGTGAACGCGCAGTGCGGTTGCCAACTGGTGAGGCCACTCGCGCTCGATGCCGGCCATGCCCTGGTTGGCGGCGATGTCGGCGACCTGCAGCTCGCGGATCGGCGTGCCACGGGCGTCGAGCAACGGATTTCCGGCCAGGTCGGTGGGGCTGAGCTGGACCGGCAGCGTATGAGTGTAGCTCGACCAGATATCGAGACCGGCAACCTTATAGGCGGCAGTGGCCTGTAGTCCCCGCACGCGGATGCGGTCGCGATTCTGGAACTGCAGACAAACACCGATGGGGCAGTCCGGCACCAGGCTGCCGTCGGGCAGGCGCGCGGCGCCCAGGGAGACCACATTCTTGTAGCTGGCCTGATACGCCGATCCCTCGACGGACAGCCTCTCATTGGGTTGCCAGCCCGCGCTCAGCTCGAGATTGCGTACGCGCTCCGGGCTCAATCCGTTGCTGCGGAACTCATTGACGTATCGCGTTACGCCGAACTTCTGCTCGTCGGTCGGATCCTTGAACGCCTCGGAGTAGATGGCCTTGAGAATGAGCCGGCCGTCCCCCGGCGAATAGATCACGCCCAGCCGCGGCGTAAACAACGTCCCGTAGCCCGACAACCCCGGTCGATTGTCGATGCTGTTGTAACCGAGCCGTCCGGCGAACACAAACTTGAGCGACCGCCGCGGCTTCCATGAGCCCTGCCCATAGACCGCCGCGTCGGTGTGCTCGTTATGCTCCGGCTTCTCCAACTGCGTGCCGGTCAGGAACCCTGGCCCGCTCGGCGACGCCTCGAGCTGGCTCTGGATCGAGCCTTTCGCAAGCTCGACTCCCGCAACAGCGTCGAGCTTCTCGGACGGCTGCCAGGTAAGACTGATCTCGCTTCGAATCTGAGTGTTGAGCTCACTGAAGGTGTCCTTCTCCAACCAGGGTGACGCCGGCGCGCAACTGACGGGCTGTGGATCCCCGGGAGCCACGCAGGGTGGCACTAGACTCCAAAGGCTCAGGAAGCCGGCGCTGTAGTTGTGCGTGTAGTCGAATTGTGTTCTGGAAGGATCGAGCGTCGTCTGCTCGAAGCGTGTGAAAACGTTCATCTTCACCCGTTCCATCGGGATCGAGTACTTCAGGTAGAGCGCTGTCTCTTTCGGAGTCCATGTCGTGTTTCCGGCGAGCAGCGTGCCATACGCCGAGGCCATCCCCTCCTGGCTCGTCCACGACTGAAGGCCGAGGGTCAGGTTTTGAATCCGCAGTTTGGCGTTCACAGACCAGTTCTGCGCCTGGTCGTCGAACCCGGCGCCGTTATCATCGATGAGCTTGCGGTCGAGGCCTCGCACGAGCGCCTCACCCTGATCCGTCAGCGCGATTCCCGCGGCACTGCACTGGATGTACGGCGACGGCTGGGCGCAGAGGGCGGCTCGCTCCTCCGGCGTGCCGGTCAACTGCATCAGGCTTTTGTAGTCCACGTTGCGATACGTGAAGTCCCACGGATCGAGGCCGGAAAGATCGCGCGCGCCCGACCGCTGAAAGCGCGCGGCCACGGTCCAGGCTACGGTTGCGTCGGTGTTGGTCCCGGCGGCCGTGACGTCGACGGAGCGGTCGGAGTAACCACCGGATGTGACCTGGCCGGCGATTCCGAATTTCCGTTTCTCCCCGACGACCACCTCGGGGTCGAGCGTGACGATGTTGATCACGCCCGTGTACGCGTTGGCGCCGTACATCGTCGAGGCCGGGCCGTAGACCACTTCCACGTGGTCGATGTTCGTCATCGCATACTGCCGCGACAGATAAACCCGGTTGGCGCTCAGGTCATTTTGCTCGACTCCATCGACCAGCAGGAGCAGGCGGGCGTTGTCGCTGTCGCGATAGCCGCGCTGGTAGATCGTCGAGTAGAAGGCGCCGTTCAATCGCGCGATGTCGAACCCTGGAAGGTCGTGCAGGAGCTGCTCGAGGTCGAGATAGCCGCGGCGCCGGATCTGGTCGCCGGTGACGACGACCACCGTCGCCGGCGCTTCGCGCAGGCTCTCGCTCGTCTTGGAGACGGAGACAACCTGCGTCTTCTGCTCCTCGCGCCGGACTTGTGCCACCAGTGCCAGGAAGCGTCCCGACGATCCGGCCTCGGCCTCGTAATTCGATTGCAGGCGGAGGAGCGTGGAGATCTCCTTCCGCGCGTTGTCCGGCTCCTCGTTGTTGAGGTAGGCGCGCGCCAGCAGCGAGTGAACGTGGATCGCCACGCTACGCGAAGTCGGGCTGCCGAGGCAGGGGGAGAGCTTGCCGGGAACGTCTTCGAAGAGGCCGAGCTCGTAGCTCTTCTCGGCGTCGCGCAGCGCATCCTCGCAGGGCGTCTGCGCGGCCGCGCCGCGCGCCCATGCCAGCAGCAGCGCGGAGGCGAACAGCGTGATTACGCTCCTTCGCATCATCACTCCTTCACCGGGCAGGGCGATCCCGGCCGGTATTCGACATTCGGCATGAATTTGCTCCACTCTTTCTCGGTCAGCTCCTTCTTCTGCGGAGAGACGGCTGCGCAGAGGTCGTTTGCCAGGAGCCTCACATGAGCGGGCCAGATGCGGACGGTGCGGTCCTCGCCGCCGGAGACCAGCCGGTTGCCGTCAGGCGTGAATCCGACTGTCCAGACCCACGACTGATGACCCGGCAGCACGATCGACGGAATGTTGGCGCTCCTCAGGTTCCAGAGGCGCAGGTTCCAGAGGCGCACCGTGCTGTCTGAAGAGGCCGACGCCAGGAATTCGCCGTCGCGGCTGAAGCTCAAGGCATTGACACTCGATGAATGACCGAGCAGCGCCGGTAGCGATCCGGCTTTCCCGTCGAGGGTCGCCAGTACGATCTCCCCCCTGCCGCTGCCGCAGGCCAGCATTTTGCCGTCAGTGTGGAAGGCGATGCTGCGCACATCCATGCCTGCGCAGAGCGTCTGGGGTGCTTCGGTTGGTTGCCCGACATGCCAGAGCAACGCGCCTCCCTGTGTGCGTCCGGCAGCGAGCATTCTTCCGTTCGGGCTGAATGCCACGGCGGACACCCGCTTCCCGGCGCCGGCGCTGCCGGGCAGTGTGATCGCGGGCTCGGAGCCGTCGATGTCCCATAACTTGACCGTTCCATCGAGGCTTGCCGACGCCAGCTTGTCTCCCGAAGGTGCGAACGCGAGCGAGCTCACGGCTGATGTACCCGCCGAGAGCGCGCGCGGCGTCGCGCCTGGCTTGCGAAGATCCCAGACGTCGATCAATCCCGCATCGCCCCCAGCGGCCATCAGATGTCCAGCGACGCCGAGGGCCAGCGTGCGGACCGGGCTCGCCGCGGTTCCGATTACCGCTGGACTGCCGCCGCGGGCCAGATCAAAGCGGAGAATGCGGCCGTCGTCGCCGGCCGCGAACGCGTTACGGCCGTCGGGTGTTACCGCGAGCGTGCGGATGTTGCTCTGTTGTTTCACCACTGGATCGGGGCGCAGCCGCTCGCGCGCCGTGAGCAAGGCGGCGAAAACGTCAGGGTCCTCGGCGTTGCCGGCGTTCTCGTCGTTCAGCCGGTAGACCTCCAGCGCCATGAGGGAAGAGATCTGAGGGTCCTTCAGTTGCAGGATCGACAGCGCCAGGGCGTGCGCTGCTGTGAGGTGGCTAAGCCGCCTCGTCTCCTTCTCCGAGGTCTGAGCGTTGGCGCGCTCAGCGTCCGCGGTTATCTTGTCTTTCACCGCCTCGGCGCGCGCGGCATCGGCCTCCGCCTTCTTCGCCCGTGCGTCGCGCTCGTTTTCTTCTGCCTTGAGGCGCTCGGTCTCGGCGCGTTGGCGCTCGCTTTCGGCGCGCGAGCTCTGCTGCTTAGCCAACTGAGACTGTTGCTGGGCGTTGTTGCGCTGCAGATCCGCTTCCTCGCGTGCGCGCTCGGCCCGTGCAGATTCCGATATGGCCTTGCTGCGCTGCTGCACGGCGTTCTGTCGATCGATTTCGGCGCGCTGACGCAATTGCTCCGCACGGTGTTGGGCCGCCTCGGCCTTCGTCTCTTGCGACAAGGCGAACGCGCCGAGGGCCAGCATGATCAGCGAGACGACGGAGAAAATCACCGTCAGCACACGGGCCCGCCGCAACTGCTGGCGGCGATGCGCTTCCTTCTCGCGCACTTCCCGGTCGCGCTCGTCTCTGCTCGCGTCGAGGAAGGCCATGGCCCTGGAGAACGATGGGTCGTAACGACCTGCCCACTCTTCGGTCGGACCGGCCTTTTCGCGCCAGGCCAGTGCCAGCTGCAGCTCCGGATCGCGCCAGAGCGCCGCCATTCCTTCTTCGTGATGCTGCGCCGCCCGCGCGACGTTGAGATAGAGCTGACCCGACTGCGCCTCTTCATCCGCCCATCCCGAGAGGCGCTCCCATATCCGCATGAGGCTCTCGTGGGAGATGTCGAGAATCGATTCCGGCTTTAGCGGCACGCCGGCCGGTGGCATGAGGAACGACCGTCCCGGCTTGCGGAAGTCGTCCACGACCGCCGTCACCTCATCGAAGCTCGCCGCCGTCAGTGCGCAGATCTCGCTCATCGGCGCCGGCCGGCGGACGCCGCGAACGTCCGACCCCTTATCGGTCAACGCCTTGAACAGCTTCTCGGCGATTGCCTGTCCGCGCCTGTCGAGCTCCCCGAAGCACTCCTCGGCGTGCCGCGACAGCGCCGCTTGCATCATGCCGATCGCCTCGTAGTGGCGAAGATCGAGAGCCTCCCCGGGCTCGTGGTCCGTCTCCCACCGCTCCCAGGTACGCATCAACGCGTGCTGCAGGATCGGGAGCTGGTCGGGGTCGTCGCCGACGTCGTTGAGCAGGCGGGAGACGAGCCGCGGCGCAATCGCTCCCCCGCCGACTGCCACTGGCCCGGTAATGGCCGAGCGCAGCTCGTCGCGGGTCATGCGCGGCACCAGGTAGATGCCGTCGTTGATCACCTCGGGCAGCCGGCCGAACTCCATGCAGTCGCCTACGAAGTCGGAGCGCATGGTGATGGCGATGTAGCACGGCACCTCGCTTGCGCGGCGCGCTTCCAGCAGAAGTTTGACAAAGGCCACGGCCTCGTCGCGTCCGACGACGCGCCGGCTGCGCCTGTACCGGAACAGCTCCTCGAACTGATCGACGAGCACCAGCACGTTGTCCGCGGCGGAGTTGCGGGACTGCCGGATGCATTCGACAAGACCGAGCTGGCTCGAGCGCAGCGTCGTATCGAAGAAGGACCGTGTCAGGTTCTCGTCGTCAAGGACGTCGCCAAGGGCGTCGGGCATGGCCAGCGCGGCGGCGAGATTGCCGAGCGGGTCCTCGCCTGGACGCATGATCGCCACCCGCCAGCGCGAGCCGGCTTTCGTCATTCCCCCGCCGTAGAGCGTCGGGATGAGACCGGAGCGTACGAGCGATGACTTGCCGCTGCCGGATCTGCCGAGGATCGCCAGGAAGCGTGTCGTGCGCAGCTTCCGGAGCAGCTCGTCGGTCTGCTGCTCGCGGCCGAAGAAGAGATGGTCTTCGTCGGGCTCGAATGGCCGGAGGCCTGGGAAGGGGTTGAAACGCGTATCCGTCGCGTAAGCGGGCGATGTGCTCACGGTTCCACCCCACGCGCGTTTTCGATTTCCGTGAGGAACGGCGCGAGCACGGAGGCGTCGAATCCGCCCGCCGGCTCCTGAATCAACGTCGCTTCGAGGGTGCGGAACCTCTCCTTCTGGGGCGTCGCCGGCGCACCGACGTAGATGGCGCGGCCGAGCAGTGGCTTCTCGCGGCCTAACGCAGCGCTTTTCTGCAGCTCGCGCAGTTTCCGCCGCAGCCACAGCTCGCCGCTCGCGCCGTAATAGACGAGCATCACGTCACACGCCCGCAGGTTTTCCTCGTGCTCGAGCCGAGCCTGCGTCTCGTCTTCGTCGAAGAACGGGAGGGTGACTTCGAAGCCTTTGCTGAAGAGATAGTCTTCCAGCGGCCGCGTTGCCTCCGCGTCCTGCTGGTCGCACAGCAAATAGACGCGCGTATGCTCCTGACCAGGCACGACGAGCGGCTTGGTGACCGTGATCGCCGGCGGCGTCAGCTTGCGGTGGATCAGGGTCTTGAGATCCTCGACAGGAATCTCCAGCAGTTCGGCGGCCGCGTGCACCGCGGGATCGTTTTGCAGGTTCTCGACGAACTTGCGCTGCCGCTCGTCCTCGATCTCCAGACCGGGCGGCAGCCAGATCAGGCTGGTGAGGCCGCTCAGCGGCGCAACCTGCGAGGCCAACGTCTGCTGACGCACCACGATCGACTGTTCCGCCCCTTCGGCGATCACCCCGTAGTTGTGACCGATCAGGTGGATCGAGAGCTTGCTGCGGACCAGCTGCTCGCGTACGAGCGAGTCGAAGTCCTGCGCGATGAGAGGCAGCGGCCGATCGGGAAGAACTTCGTAGCCGTTCCGGACCAGATCCCTCTTGATCGCCTCTCTCTCCTCGCGCAGGTCGTAGCTCGTCTCCGCGAGGAAGACAGTCCCTTTGGCCTGTACCGGAGCGGCCGACCCGCCGTTGGCTTGCAGGAGCTCCAGGAGCTGGGTGATGTCGTAGGCGAGGTCGTCGAGCTTGGTCAGAAACGCCCGATCGGTGCCGGTGCTCTGGTCCGGCGCCAACTCCCGCGGCCTCCCGCGCTCGTCGTAAACGAAGAAGTCGTATCCGAGCATGGGCTGTACTTCCTCGGGCTGCCGCTCCAGGTTGACCGGCGTCTTGACCACCTTGAAGATGCGCGCCTTGTCCGCGACGCGCACTCCGCCCGATTTCTCGGCG
>DATLWH010000901.1:0-5651 GCA_035576505.1 Thermoanaerobaculia bacterium
ATGGTGACCCGGTCCGCCGACATCACCTCGCACGAGATGCGTACGACGACCTCCCCGCGATTGGTGAACTTGAGAGCGTTGCCGACGAGGTTGACCATGATCTGGCGGATGCGCAGCGGGTCGCCCCAGAGGCGATCCTGCACGTCTCTCGAGACGGTAAAGGCGAGCGTGAGACCTTTCTCCGCCGCGGTGATGCCGAGCGTCTTGAGCGTGTCGTTCACGAGTTGCCGTATCGAGAAGTAAACGGGCTCCAGCTCGAGCCGCCGCGCTTCGATCTTCGAGAAGTCGAGAATGTCGCCGATCGTTGCCAGCAGCGTCTCCGAGGAGCGGCGGGCCATCTCGAGCTGCCGGGCGCGTTCGGCCGACGTCTCGGTGTCGATGGCCAGTTGCAGCATGCCGATGATGCCGTGCAAGGGCGTGCGCATCTCGTGCGACATGTTGGCCAGGAACTCACTCTTGGCCGCGCTGGCCTCCTCGGCGCGCCGCCTGGAGGCGCTCAGCTCGATCGACTGCGCTTCGAGTTTGCGGATCAGCTCGCGCGACGTGCGGACGGCGTTGGCCAGGTAGCCGCGCCGCACATCGACACCGCGCGAGGCCAGCGCGATGTAAAGCCCTCCGGCGAACACGAAGGCGATCTTCGCCAGCGCCATGGCGTCGGGCAGCGGACGGTTGTCGACGCTGACCACCCAGATCAGCATGACGGCATAGCAGAACGTGCCCAGCATTGCGAAGCCGAGCGCGCGGCGGAATTGAACCTGGGCCTGGTCGGCAACATGCAGGAAGAGGATGAAGAAGAGCCAGCTCCGCTCCGCTCCGGAGTAATAGACAGCCAGCGTCCAGATGGGGATGTCCAGAACGAGGAAGACCAGGCTGATGTCGACTTTGACACGCTCGTAGAGCACGGCCAGGAGCGGCCACGACACCACGCAGTAAATCGTGAGAATGAGTGTGATGCGCAGCCAGCCGGCGTTCGAGGCCGTCTGCAGCAAGAAGCGGTTGTTCAGGTAGACGCCGAGGGAGAGGAATACCGTGCCGATGCACCGGAGAATCGGGATCTCAACGACGGCAATCTCGCGCGCGCGTACACGCTTTCGCTGCTCGTTGTCCTCCGCGCGGATGAGGAATTCGCTGTTCACCGGTACGACTGTACGCGCTCCCGCCTCTGCAGGATGGCCCGAATACGCGGAAGGAGGATCTCTTTCCGGATCGGTTTGCGGAGAAAGCCGGCGGCGCCAAGCTCGAGACTGCGCGCCTCGACCTCCGCGCCGGCCACGCCGGTGATGAAGATGGCCGGCGTTTCCATGCCCTTGTTCATCATGATCTCGAAGAGCCTCAGCCCGTCGAGCGTCGGAACGTTTACGTCGAGTACGAGAAGGTCGAACTCACGCCGGCCGAGCTCGAGGAGGGCGTCACCGCCATCGGCACTGACGACCACTTCGTAGCCGGCTTCGTTCAGGAATCCTTCGATGAGCGCGGACGAGACGGCATCATCCTCGACGAGAAGGATCAGCACGGGGCCGTCGAGCGCTTTGTGGAAGGTGTCGCGAGGCGCGGGCGCGCTCTCCAGGGCGGCCAGGATCTCATCGCGCAGCCGCTCGGTCTCGGCGCTGGGCAGCCGGTCGAACTGCCGGTTGAGGACGTCGGCACACTCCTGGTAGCGGCGAAGCGCGGAGTCGGCTCTCCCCTGTTCGAGTTGCAGCCGCATCAGGGCACGATGCACGACTTCCTGTGTCGGATCGAGCGCCAGGAGACGGCCGGCCGTGTCGGTGGCGTCTTCCCACCAGCCTGCCTTGATTTGCGCGGCCAGGAGCTTGCCGAGCACGGCCAGGGCCGCGCTCCAGTAGTGGAGGCGCCGCTCGGACACCCAGTCGTCGAAATCGGCGACACCACTCTCGAAATGCTCGAGAAGATCTCCGCGGTAAATCTCCGCCGCGGCCCGTACGGCATTGAGAGACTCGTTGCCCGCCAGAAGGTCGAAGCGGGCAACGTCGACCTCGACGCTGCGCGGATTGAATCGCAGCGTGTCACCCGAGCCGATGAGAACATCGGGCGCCGCGAAGCGGAGGGCGTAGCGGAGGTCGCGTCCCAGCGCGGGGTCGCCCTCAACGCCGAAGAGCGCCGCAAAGTCGCGCAGCGGTTCGGGTGAGTCGAGGTGCATGGCTAGCCAGGCAATGGTGGCGTCCGTGCGCCGGTTTCCGAGCGCAAGCGTGTTGCCACGGTGATCCGTGGCCGAGAATTCGCCGAACAAACGAATCTTGAACGAGGACATGTTTTTCCCGGAACCCGCTGGAAGAGTATCACAGCCGAGATTATTAAGGAAGGATGGACGTCTAGGACGCGGTTGCGCGGTTGCGCGGTCTCGGGGTTATGTGGTCTCGCGGTTGCGGGGTCTCGGGTTGCTGGGTTGCTGAGTTGCTGGGTTGCTGAGGTTAGGGCCGGCTGAAGAGCTGTCGGGAACAATCGAGCGACTTGTCATTCAGAAACCAGGCAACAAGTGACCGGCAGCCAAGCAAACCCAGCACCTCAGCAACCCAGCAACCGGAAACACAACCCCGAGACCGTGAAAACGATGAGACCGCGAGGCCCCGAGACCCCGAGACCGCGAGACCGCGCCAGAGAGTTCTGCAATCTTTCCCTTGTAATCGACGTTGTCGCGCCCCGAAATGCCTAACCAGCGAGTCGTCATCACCGGCGTCGGCGCTCTCAGCCCGAACGGCGTCGGGCGCGAATCCTACTTCGCGGCCTTGAAGGAAGGCCGCTCCGGCATCCGCACGATCACGCAGTTCGATGCTTCCTCGCTCCCGGCGCGCATCGCCGGCGAGGTCGATTTCGACCCGGCGTTGTGGGTCGATGAGAAAAACATGAAGCACGTCTCGCGCGTCGTGCCGATGGTCATCGCCGCGACGGATGAGGCGCTGCGCGACGCGAAGCTCGATCCGTCCGCCGTCGATCTGGAGACGCGCCGGAATATCGGCGTGCTGCTCGGCTCCGGCGGCGGCGCGGTGGAGTTCAGCGAACGGATGTACGAGCTCTGGTTCAACGACCATACGAAGCAGGCCTCGATCTACTCCATCCCTTCCGGGACGATCGGCACGATCGCCTCGGAGATTTCGATGGCCTATGACTTCCACGGTTTCTCGCATCTGATCTCGACCGGATGCACATCGTCGACCGACGCGCTCGGGTATGCGTATCGCAACCTCAAGCTCGGCGTGGTCGACTACATCGTCTGCGGCGGCGGTGACTCGACGATCACGGAAGGCGTCATGACCGGCTTCTGCATCATGCGCATCATCTCGAACACGCGAAACGACGCGCCGGAGACGGCCTCGCGGCCGTTCTCGCGCGACCGCGACGGCTTCGTGCTCTCCGAGGGGGCCTGGATGTTCGTCATGGAGCGCGAGGAGACCGCCAGGGCGCGCGGTGCGCGGATCTATGCCGAGGTGGCCGGGTACGGCTCGACGTGCGACGCCTATCACCGCGTGCGCCTCGATGAATCGGGCGAGGAGCCGGCGCGGGCCATGACGCTGGCGATGAACGATGCCGGCATCGATCCCTCCGAGGTCGGCTATCTCAACTACCACGGCACCTCGACCGAGCTGAATGACCGCATCGAGACCCGCGCGGTGAAGCTGGCGTTCGGAGAGCATGCCAGGCGGCTCCCCGGTTCGGCGACGAAGTCGATGATCGGGCATCCGCAGGGAGCCTGCGGCTCGGCGGGCGTGGCCGCGACGCTGATGGCCTTTCGCGACGGCATCCTCCCTCCCACGATCAACCTCGACTCTCCCGACCCCGAATGAGATCTCGACTACATCCCCGATCCCGGCCGGCGCGCGCACATCGACGCGGCGGTCTGCAACACGATCGCATTCGGCTCGAAGAATTCGGCGTTGGTTTTGAAGAGAGTGGATTAGTGGATCAGTGGATTAGTGGATCAGTCGATTAGAAGAGGCGGACGCCGAATACCTCTAATCTACTAATCCACTAATCTACTAATCTACGAACCATGCGCACGCTCATCGTCTGCTTCTTCGCCGCCGAGGATGGTTCTCCGATCGAAGGGAGCGCTACGCTGCTGGCCGGCCGTTGGCGGACCTCGGTCGACGCGAAACAGAAGCCGATCCACGGCGCTGCCGAGGTCCGCTTCGACGTCGACGATGCCACGGTCGTCAACGAGGCCCTCGTCACGGCTCCCCGGCGCTTCCAGCGTTTCGCGCCATGGCCTAAGTCGGATGTTCTCGACGTCAAGCTGGAGAAAGCGGCCGAACTGATCATCGCCGCCAATCACGATGCCCCGCGATTCGTACAGGTTCATGCTGCCGGAGGACAGGAGGTCCCCGACTTCCTGCGCAGCCTCGGCAAGGATTTTCACCTCCTGCGCTGCGGACAGTCGATCAACTGCAGCCGGCTGCTGCCGGGACCCTATCGAATCGACGTCTTCGACGAGGCGAAGAAGCCGATTGCCCAGCTCGACACCGACCTGCCTGCATGGCGGACGACGTTCGTCGAGGTGCCATGAGCCTGCTCGTTCCAAAGCGCGTCGATACGCCGGAACTGCTCGACGAAAACGACGCGCCGCGCGCCGACATGGAGCGCTCGCTGCGCGATCTGCGCCGCTTCAACCGCTGGGCTGGCGGTACTCGAGTCTATCGCCGGCTTCTCCGCCGTCTCGCTCCCGCAGCAAAGGTCGTCGTCGATCTCGGCGCCGGTACCGCCGACCTGCTGGATGCGTTGCCCGCGGAGGTCACGACGGTCGCCGTCGATCTCAACATCCGGCACCTGTTGTACGAGCGCAGCCGCTCCCGGGCTCTGCGCGTGGTGGCCGATGCGAACCGGCTGCCTTTCCGCGACGCCTCGGTCGACGTCGTCACGTCGTCCCACTTCTTCCATCACTTCGAGCCTCAGGAGAACGCCGCCATCCTCCGTGGTGCGCTGCGGGTCGTGCGCATCGGTGCGATGGCAAGCGACACGCGACGCCATCATTTCCCGCTCCTCTTCACCTGGCTTCTCGGCAAGCTGCATCTGGTAGGACGCATCACCGTGTACGACGCTCCCGCGTCCGTGCTGCGTGGCTACACCGCGGAGGAAGCACGGGCCGTTGGCGAAGCGACGGACGCGGCGCGTGTGCAGGTTGTGAAGATGATGCCGTTCCGCTTCGGGCTGTTGCTGTGGAAGGATTGAGCGGCGTTGCGCACCCGGAGCGCCAGCGAAACGGCATGACCAATCTCACCGTCGATGTCGCCGTGGTCGGAGGCGGTCCCGGAGGATCGACGCTCGCGGCTCTTCTGGCCCGGCGCGGCTTCTCCGTCGCGCTGATCGATCGCGATGCCTTTCCGCGCGACAAGCTGTGCGGCGAGTTTCTGTCCTACGACGCTCTGCCGATCGTCGAAGCGCTCGATGTGATGGGCGAGCTCGACTCCGGCGGCGCGCCGGAGATCACGCACTGCCGCGTCGTGGGACGACGGCGCACGTACGCGTTCGATTTCCCTCACCCCGCGCGCGGCGTGTCGCGCATGTTGCTCGATGACGTGCTCCATCGCCGGGCCGTCGCTCTCGGCGCCCAGCCGATCACGGCGACGGCGACGGGCGTGTCACGCGACGGAGTCACGGTTGAAGGGAGCGCCATCCGGGCGCGCGTCGTGGCCGGGGCG
>DATLWH010000902.1:0-5696 GCA_035576505.1 Thermoanaerobaculia bacterium
ATCGCCCCTCGCGCTGAGGTCACGGTCTACTCGCCTCTGTTCTCGCCATTCCGGCAGCAGTTGCAAGGTACGGCCGTTTCCATCGGGCGCGCCTCGGACTGCTCGATCCCGGTCAAGGATCGTTATCTTTCGCGCAAGCATGCCGAGATCGTCGCCGAGCGCGGCTCGTGGATCCTCAAAGACTGCGGCAGCGCCAACGGAACGTACCTGAACGGCTCGCGCGTGGAGCGCGATCACCCCCTCCGTACGGGAGACCGAATCCGGCTCGGCGACACGGAGATCGTGTTCGAAACGGCCGAGCACAACACGGACAGGATGCTGGCCGTCGCCGACACCTCGCCGAGCATGACGATCTCGATCCCGGTCAACGAGATCGAGCAGCCAGGCGGGAAGGCGGATACCGGCGATCTTGCCAAGCTCAAGACGCTCAACCTGCTGGCGCGGGAACTGATCGAAGACCGTCCCACCGAGGAGCTCTTTGGCTTCATCGTCGACCGCGTGCTGGAGCACACACAGGCATCGCGCGCCGCGCTCGGACTCCTCGGCCCGGACGGCAAGTCATTCGTGAACGTCGAGGTCCGGCGCCAGGACCGGACCGACGCCTCGGAGCTGCGCATCAGCCACACGGTGCTCAGCGAGGTTGTCGAGGAGAAGAAGGCGCTGGCCTTCATGGATGTCAGCGTCGATGAGAAGCTCAGCCGCGCGCAGTCGATCATCATGCAGGGCATCCGTTCGATCCTCTGCGCGCCGTTGATGATCGGGCAGTCGGTGGTAGGCGTCCTCTACGTCGATTACCTCTTCAACCAGCGAAAGATTTCTGAGGACGACGTCCGCCTGGTCGCCCAGATCGCACGCTTTGCCGCCATCAAGCTCGAGACGACCCGCCTTCGCGAGGAAGCGCTCCAGAAACGGATCATGGACGAGGAACTGAAGACCGCGTCGATGATTCAGCGCGGCTTGCTGACCCCCGCACCGACGGGAGTTGAGGGTTACACATTCGCCGGTGCCAACAGGCCATGCCGGACGGTGAGCGGCGACTACTACGACTTTGTTCGCCGTCCGGACGGCCGGGTGTACTTCGTCATCGCTGACGTCAGCGGAAAAGGGATTACCGCCGGGCTGATGATGGCGGGGCTTCAGGCCTCGTTCCGCATCTTCTGCAAGAACGATCCGTCACCGGCCAATCTGATCTCGCAGCTCAACGATGCGCTGAAAGACACCCTGCCGCAGTCGAAATTCGTGACGCTCTTTCTCGGGCGCCTCGATCTGGCGACCGGCATGATCGAGTACGCCAACGCGGGACACACACCGCCGCTCTGGGTCCGCAGCGACGGGGTCGTTGAGCTCAGCGAGACCGACCTCGTGCTCGGTGTGGTGACGCGCGCCGACTTTCGCGAGCACAAACTGCAACTCGCGCCAGGCGACGCGCTCGTCCTCTTTACCGACGGAGTCACCGAGGCTGAGAACGAGGGAGGCGAAGACCTGGGTGGGCTCCAGAATGTCGCGCATCGACTGGCCACCATGCACGGTGCCGGTGCGGACGAGCTGACGGGAGCGATCGAGTCTACCGTCCTGTCACACATGGGCGATGCCCCGCTTGCCGACGATGTGACCCTGGTCGTGGTGAGCAGGAACCGGGATTCGCTTGCCGGTAGTCGAGGACCAGCCACCGAGATCGGAGAGTCAACCTCGCGGTCTCGCGCGTGAATCCGCACCTCATCCAGCCCAGTTCTCCAGACGAATGTCCGGGACTCGTCGAAACTCGCCTTCGTTGCTCGAAACGAGCGTCAAGCCGCGAGCAACAGCTTGCGACACCCAGATTCAGATCCATGACTCATGTCTGACCGGTGTCAGTCACACCAGATCGGCCGCATGACGCAAATTCAGGCTTCGCGCGACATAACTTTGCGTTAGATGTGACATAACTTGCGCTTTCGATGAGCAACTCGACCTTCGAATGACACAATGTTGACTTGAATGACACAACATTTGCTCTCCAGTGTCACAACATTGATCTCTCGTGTGACAATATTGATCTCAAGTGAGGCAACATTAGCCTATCGTGACGCAATATTTGCCCTCAAGTGACACAACGTTGGACTCGCGTGACACAACATTAGTCTCCAGTGACACAACATTGGTCCCCCGTGACACAACGTTGGACTCCCGTGACACAACATTGGCCTCGCGTGATACGACGTTGGCCTCGCGTGACACAACGTTGGCCTCGCGTGACATGCGATCCGATACTGCCAACAGCGGAATTCAGCGGCACTTCTGTTCGCCGACTCTGTAACCAAGCAACCAAGCAACCCATTCACCAGCGACGCCTCATACGCGCACCAGTCGATTGACGCCCTCCTTCGTGCTGATACACGAAGGTGGAAGGCGCGATACATAGTTTCCAAAACTGACCCTCCCATCAGTAGATCAGTGGACTTATACTGAAGGCATTATTGACAGGCGGCGGTTTCCGATGCCCGATCGGCGCTGGTTGTCCGTCGCCAAAAGGAGGCTCGTATGAAGAAGGCCCTTTTCCTCTCTCTCCTTCTCATTGCTATCAGTCCGTTGGCGTATCCCTCGTGTAGCACGCTCGACATCACCGATGAGGGTGTGTATGGGTTCTTTGTCGGCCAGCCAGCCAGCTTCCAGATGCACGCCTGTTGCGGCACCGCGCCGTACACGTGGTCGATCTATTCGGGAGCGCTGCCTCCGGGCCTGAGCATGAACAGCAGCGGCCTGATCACCGGCACGCCTACGACCGCTGGTTTCGGTTTCTTCGTCTGCATCCAGGTCACCGACGCGGCGAGCTGCACGCTGGTGAGGTGCTACGACATCGAGGTCGACTAGCCAGTCAGAGTCAGAGCTTCGCCGACACCGTCTCTGCTTCCCGCACCGTGACCGGCGCGCTGCGCAGCACGTTGCCGTTGACAACGAGCTGCAGCGTGTATGTTCCGGCGGCGACATTGGCGATACGAGTCTGGCTGGGCGCAGGATCGAGACGAACCATGCCAGGTAGCGGTCCCGGTCCGAAGCGAACGGGCTGGCCGGTAGCGTCGGTGATGCGAAGCAAAGCGACTGTCTCGTTGCTCGATGTCACGACGATTGTCCCGCCGGGGGTCAGCGCCACCGTTTCCTCCCCCGGCGCGACGATCGTCAGCGTGCGCGGCGCGTACGCCGCGGCGCCCACGGTGAGCCGGTACGAGCCGGCAGCGAGGGCGATGCGCTCCGGCTCCGCGGTCCCGGCGATCGTTCCGTCATAACTATCGCCGCCGGCTGACTCGGCGTGATACCAGGCGTTGAGCGGCCGTGCGTCGCGCGCATCGACGGCATGGATCGCCACTCCCGACGACGGCACGAGCTTGACCTCGAGCGGCGGCGCCCCGTCTTCGCCGACAGTCACCGGAACGGCCGCCGCACCGTAGCTGGCCTTCTGCACCCGCGCCTCGAAGCTGCCCGCCGCGACCTGATCGAACGAGAAGCCGCCGTTCGCGTCGGAAAGAGTCGACCGGATATCCGACGCGCCGGCATCCGTGCGCCGCAGTTCGACGCGCGCATTGAAGATCGCCGCGTCGGTCGACGCGTCACTCACCCGTCCTGCGATTCTGACGCCTCGCAGGTCGATGTCGAAAGTCGACGAGCCCTCGACGTCATAGATCGTCGAGTACGGCCCCCGCTCGACATCGTGCACCGTCACGGCGTAGCTGCCATTGTCGATGCCGGTGATCTCGTATCGTCCGTTTCCGTCCGCCGTCGTGCGTGCGTAGCGCTGCGCGACGGATTGGGGGGCGAACGAGACCGCCACACCCGGCAACGGCATCCCGTTTCGCGTGACGCGGCCGCTGATGGTGATCTGCGCGGAGAAGTCGAAGTCGACGTTTACCGTCGCGCCGGGATCGAGCTGTACGACCTTCGTCACCGCGTTGCGCGCGCTCCCGGCAAGCGGCTTGACACTCGCGGCTACGCGCACGGTTCCCGCGGTGGCGCCGTCAATGCGATAGCTGCCGTTCTCGTCGGGTGATGCCGAAGCGTTGCCGCCGTCCGACGACCACGCCTGAACCGAGGCACTTTGCAGTTCCGCAGGTGTCAGACCGGTGAGGCGCCCTGTGATCACGCCGCCTCGTTGGATCACGAGGCGCAACGCGCCGGCCGCCGGGATCTCCACGTCATGCAGCGCGGCTGAGCCGAAGCCGGCGCGCGATGCGGTGATCTCGTAGTGTCCGGGCGCGGCGCCGGGGATGACGAACGTCCCGGCTTCATCCGTTTGCGACGACTTGCCCGAGGCGTCCGCCGCCGACCATGCGCGCACCTCGGCATTCGGCACCGGCGCGCCGCCGTCGAGCATGACTACGCCTGCGATCGACAAGCCGGCACCGAGTTGGGCGTCGACCTCGGCCGACGAGCCGGATAGCGTGACGCTCTTGCGAACCGTAACCAGCCCGCTTCGGCTGAACGCGAGCGTGGTCGGTCCCGAGTCGAGGCTGTCGAGTACATACCCCCCATCCGGATCGGTGAGCGTGAACGGAGGGTTCATCGCCGCGCCGCGCGTCGAGGCCGCCGGATCGACCCGCACCAGCACTCCGCCGGCGGGACCGCCGTCCGGCCCGGTCACATGTCCGCTTACGCGCACACCGGCCTCGAGCGCGACCTCGATGCCCTCGACGCTCTTTCCGCTTTCGACGTTGATATTCGGGACGCGGGCCATCACGTATCCGGGTGCGGTGACCGACAGCGTGTGCGACCCCACCGGCGCGCCGTCGATGGCGAACGTGCCGTCGTCGGTCGTGAATGCGCGCATGGCCGGAGTGCTCATCAATGCCGCACCGGCGCGGGTGAGACCGGCGTCGAATGACTTCACCGGCTGGCCGGAGGCCTTGTCGAGCACCCGTCCGGCGATTCGGCCGCCGGCGGGCAATTCGACGGTAATGTCCGCGGCCGGCGCTGTGACCGTGCGCGTCGTCTGGATGAGCTCCGCCGGTTTCTTGAACGCCAGCATCACCTTGCCGGGCGCCAGATCGGTGATGCGGAATCTGCCATCGGCGCCCGTCTGCACAGGTGGCGGCGGGCTGTCGTTGAGGGTGAAGATGTCGACGCCATCGACCGGGGACTCGCCGCGCGTGACGCGGCCGCTGATTGCGACTCCGGGCTCCAGCGTCACCTCGAGCGGCGGGGAGCTCGCCGACGCCTGCGCGCGCAGCATGCGGGGCGCGAAGCCCGACGCCGTAAAAAGGACGTCGTAGGTGCCTTCGCGTACGCGTAGCGAGAACGTGCCGTCCGCCTTCGTCCGCACAGGCTCCTCGGCGTCATGCCCTGCGCCGGCGCCGGGCTCCGTGGCCGTAACCGCGGCATCCGCCACCGGCTTCGCCTCGCTCGTGATCACTCGGCCTGCGAGTGCGACGCCGCGAGGAACGGTGATGACGATATCCGCCGGGCGTGAGCCGGGCCCGACACGAATGATTCCGGAGTGCGCTGGCGGCAACCCGGTCTTCGCCGCGTCGAGCTGGACGTTCCCCTCCTCAGCCGTTCGCAGAAGGAAGCGGCCGTTCGGTGCGGTGACGGCACGTTGCGGCGTGCGGACCGAGGCAGGCATCGACACGACGTCACCTCCCACGCGCCGAGCGCTGATCGAGACGCCGGCGATGGGGTGCGCGCCTTCGTCGACCACCGAGCCAGCGACCCGCGCGAGAGCGGCCGCG
>DATLWH010000903.1:0-11018 GCA_035576505.1 Thermoanaerobaculia bacterium
GCTTCCAGACATCGCATCCAACTGCGCAAGTGGATGGCTCGCAACAAGCAACAAGGTTAAGCAAACTTGAATAACTGTGGACTGGTCATCGTAAACCGCTGAAAGGTTGACAGTTAGAGTCGCGCAGCAGAAGTCGGGATGGAGAGGTCGCAGAGCGAAACCAAAAGTAGGGGTAGGGAAAAGCGCAATTCTGTCACTCCTCTCGTAGACAGGTGTCCGGGATTTGCCGCCGACGAAGAACAGCTGGGCGCATTATTCTCATCATGAGCGGAGCCAACTACGTTGCCAACCAAGGAGGCTGCCATGCGGTTCTTTACATTCAGCTGTTCCTTAGTTCTCTCAAGCGTCGTGGCTGTTCTTTGCAGCTCCAGTTACCAGGCGACACGCGAAGACCAACCACCATCGCGGCATGACCGGTTTGCGGGCAAAGACTCATCGCCTGCTATTCTGTCGATAGATGACTTGGCAGCAGCAATCGGCTCGGCCGTCGCGGTGCGAGATGACGGCCAAGATACTAAGACTCTCAAGGCCGACATTTTGGCATCACGTCGTCCCGTTGTATTGTTGATCGCCTCGGACGTTATCATCGACGAGGACTTGAGCGCCATCGCGGAGTGTTCAAAGGGAGCCATCATAGCTGTACTCGCCCAATCTCAGCAGAGCGCCATTACACTCGATGAATCGTCACTGGCTCGCGCGAAATCGCTTCATAGCGTACCCGTACTGGCTATGCCCAAAGACGTCCTTCTAACGATCGCCGCCAACGCACACCGAGACAGTCGCGCTCTTCATGGACTCTACATCTTTGACACTCGAGGCGCGACGATCTGGTTTGCCAGCACACCCTCATGGCATTCATTGTGCTCCGAGATCAGCTTGGTCGTTGCGACGCTAAAAACCGTTGCGGAGGTCGACAGCCGGCGACCGCCGCCATTCGAGACATCGGAGACCAGGAGTTCAGGCAACGGGTCCAATTCAGGCCCCGCTGGGACGCCGCACTCAAACACCGCGAAGCCCTCATCGGGAAGCCTCATGACAGTGCCCGTCGATAGCCACTCCGCTAAACCGATTCGCTTTGCCGACGTCATCAAAGCGACAGACAATCGAGGTACGCTAGTCAACTTCTGGGCCACTTGGTGCGATCCGTGTAAGCGCGAGTTTCCGGAGTTAGCTCTTCTCGTCGCCGAGAACAAACATGTCTTTCGTTATGTTGGCGTAGTTACTGACGGCGCAAGCGCACCCGGTGCCAAAGAAAAGATCGATGCCATATCGCCGAGCAGCCTTCGGCGAGGCCAGTACGCCCTTCGGGATGTGTCGGACATCAATGAAATCTTCCCCACTCGCGCCTATGCCGCACCACGGGACGTAATCGTACCACTCTTTGCGTTGTTCGATTCCAGGGGAAGGCTCGTTTTTAAGTGTGAGGGAAGCATTCTGGATGAGCAGAATGCGTCGCTGCTGGGCAAGGCGCTCGCAAAATTGTCAACGGCGGGTACGCACGAATGAGCTCTTCAACGAGGCGAACGGCTTGCACAACGCAAGTGATGCTGCTAATTGTAAGCCCAGCTATCCTTTTCGCCGGCGGTTTAGCACGTAAAGCAGATAAGCCAGCAAATGTCGATCCTCAGACCTGCATCAAACATTTAAGCACGGCCGTGGCGACGTTTTACGGCGGAACGAGCCTTCCGTCGGAAACGACTCGGGCCGCACTTCGCGCGATGATAGCGGACTATAACGATCATTTGTTCGACTGCGATGAGATCGCACGGATCTTGCGATCTATGCGGCACCTTGTGGAAACACGCACCGCACCGCCCGCGATGACTGCATTGAAGGAGCGGGAAGTCCCATACCCGGCCGCGCGCGAGGATACGATGTTCGTATGGGTGAATCCAACATGCCCACACTGCAGAGATGCCGTGCGGAAGGTCATCGCTTATCAACGAGCAAACTTGGATGCGCCGGCGGTAGTCTTCAGGTTGCTCCCGGCAGCTGACGACGAGGTGTCGCAATACGCAGCCATTAGCCTCGAGGTTTTCCGTCGACGGCAACCAGATCTGTTTGCGAGCATAGTGATCGAAATGTTGGAGAGGTTGCCGGGAGATGTGCCGTCGGTCGATTCTGAGATGACCACAGCGCTCGGTGGAATCCGGGCGATGGACCTGCCTGAGTATGAGTCAGCCAGACAACATATTAAGACCGAACAGCAAGGTTTGGCGACTTCGAACGGCGCCCCGATTATCGTATTTCGAGGCAGAACCTTTGAGGCGGATAACTTTGGCGGTTTAGCCTTTGATCCGCTCCATGATCCGGCAAGTCTGTCCGCTACCGTGCGCGCAATTCGGGATAGCGACAACGCCGAGAAAAGGAGACTTAAGTGATGCTCATCAACCATTCAGTGCGCTTCGCGTCGTATGCCCTTTTCGTGATGGCCTGTCTCACTCCCGCAGCAGTAGCTGTCGAGCCTGAGCCAGGCTGGCCGAGTATTTGTAAACAGTCGGAGCTCTTAAAGGCAATCCGAATTATCGACAGCGCCTGCGAGGATCTGAAGCACTGCGATCATCGGAAACTCAAGCAACTTGATCGGGACATCGACAAGCCGACGCTATTCGCAGCGCTTCGGAATCAATATCTGATGCCATTGCACTTCTTTTTCCCACGTGGTAAATCGCGCGTAGAGGAAATGGTGGATTGGCCTAACATGAAGACTCAGTTAGCGTCGCTTAAGTTTCTCAGCGATCCGGAGAACTCAGTGGTCTTCGTCATCGGTCAGGCGAGTACTGTGGCACCGCGGAGTGGAGCCGATCCGCATGAATACAATTTCAGTTTATCGCAAGAGCGCATGACCTCGGTTATGGATTATCTCGAGAAAACAGTGAATGTGAAGTGCTATGCTTTTCATGGCGGCTGGCTTGGCGATGATGTGTTTCAGTTGACCAAAACCGATGCGGCACGAATGGGGATAGACTCGGCGGAGTACGAGAATAACGTTGAGACGCTAAATCAGGCAGTTCATATCTTCGTGTTTCCCTGTGGGCCGCTGCTTCCGCAGCGGTGACGCGATGTTGTCTGAAGGGTATATCATCGGTGTGATCACGGTTGTAGTAGGTCTGGTCGGGGGACTGTTCATACTTGAACTCCGGAGGTTGTTTTTTGGCGCCGCCGGCGTGAACGCTCCTACGACTTCGTTTGTCGCGGCTATGCGCGCCATAGCTATAGTGACTATAGTGGTTGGCAGTTTGTTCGTGTGGCTCCAGTGGATGCTCGGGCGTAATGGCCGGACTCGTGGGAGCCACGAAGACGGAGGGACATCGGCGAGCGCGCCGAGTACCGGTACGGGTTCAATCCTCACCGTCACTGCAACGCGTAATGCGGCATCGCCGCCCGCGCCAGCTGCGTCGCAACCGTTGGAGACAATGGAGGTGCGTGGTTGCGTGTTTGTGAAAATGCCCACCGGAAAGTGCTTGATCGGATGTACGCCGAGAGACCCGGATTGCAGTCCGGGCGAGCCGGCGGGCGTAGTGCGGCGTTTCGATAGGACATTCTATGTGATGAGAGCGGAGGTGACCGAGTCGGAGTATGCCGCATGCGTAGCGGCAGGAGGTTGCGAGCGATCTGGCGATACTGACCGTCGTAACGTGCCGGTCAGGCCGTTGCGCCCCGTGGTTAACGTCGACGCATTTGACGCACAAAGGTTTTGTGCATGGGTAGGTGGGCGCTTACCTGGAGAACGCGAGTGGGAATATGCAGCACGTGGAGGCGAGAGCACATTTCGGTATCCGTGGGGGATGGAGTTCGACGTGGATAAGGTCGCATCCAGAGTCGGGGATGGTCCCGCGGATGTAATGACGAAACCACCAAACAAGTTTGGTCTATACGATATGAGTGGAAACGTGTCGGAGTTGACCGTCGGGCCTGTGTCAGCTATCGGTAAGCCTACGATAGCTGTGCGTGGCGGTTCGTATGAATCAGCGCCACCGCAATTGCGTGTTTCCTACCGCGTCGTAACTGACTTCCATCATTTCGGGAATACTAAGGGATTTCGTTGTGTGGTCGACCTGGAGGCGGGGAAGGAGTAGGGCCGCTACTGTGGATTGCGTCGGCCGGAGGCGATCGCTAATCGGGAACAGCATAGGATTATTCCGTCTTTTGTCGTTGACAGTAGCGATTGTCCAGTTATGTCGGCGGTTGCAAGTTCCAGTCTTACGCCACCCGTATGAAGCCTCGACAGCGATCAATTCGAGTGCCTCCCGTCGGTGCGGGAGAGCATGAACCTTGTCGGGGAGGATTGAACGGAAAAGAAGCGACTAGCTAGATCTCTGCCTTTCCGCCGCGATGAGCTGTGCCGTATCGACAGGTCCATCGGTTCCGAAATCAAGGCGACGACTACGACTGAAGCTCCGTTGCTGGCTTGCGTCGAGTCTACCGATGGACGTAGCCAAGGCGCTCCCACTGTTCGAGTAGCCACGACCAGAACGGACGAGACTTGCCGAGGTATCGTTCGATCGACGGCCATTGATCGGCGATCTGTTGCGGGGAGACGAACTGCAAGGCGTCGTCGGGCTTGGCCTGGCGCATCAACTTGCCGATGAGGTATGGGAGCGCGGTCGATTCGTGATCGGCGAGTGCTCGCTCGAATTCATCGAGCGTCAACTCCATGTCCCACAGGAAGTAGGGGCGTCCCTGAGAATCCGTGAGAAGGTTTCGAGGCGTAGGCGCGAGCATGGCCAGCCAAAGCATAGCGCCTCGGGCATCGCGCGTCAGAAGATCGGACTCCCCAATTCAGCAGGATGCGCCGATGGTCGGGCTGGAGAGCCCGACCTACGTTGCATCGTGACTCCTCCCAGCGATCACCTCCGCCACCTCCTCCGCACGATCCCAAACCATCCAGTGCCCCCCTCCCGGAATCACATCCAGCGTGGAACCGGGGATGCGCTCGTGCAGCCGCTGCCCCTGCGCAAGCGGGAAGTGGTGGTCTTGCTCGCCCCAGACGATATGGACCGGTACGCGCATCTGGTCGTAGAGCGTCTCGAGCTTTGCTAGCGTCCCTTCGTAGCCGGCGCACATCCGGACGATGAAGTCGCGCGCGGGACGGGGGCGGAAGCGGCTCCATAAGTCGGCGCGTAGCGCGGCGGGCAACCCGGCCACGGACGTCGACAGGGCGCGGTGAAAGACGAGGCGCGGGAAATGCCGCAGCAGGAGGCGGTTGATGCGAAAGCGGCGGAGCAGGTCGATCTCCCATGATGTCGCATAGGAGGGGATGACCAGCGAGTTCATGACCACGATCCGATCGATACGCGACGGCTTGGTAGCGGCGAGCGCCAGCGCCGCCTGGCCGCCCATGTCGTGAGCGACGAGCGTGGCGCGCGGAAGTTGCCAATGGTCGAGGAGGCGAACGACGCGGCGGGCCAGATCGAACGGCGTGGCCCCGCCGCTCCATGCGCCGCTGCCGCCGGTTCCCGGCCAGTCGAAGGCGATGACATCGAAGCGCGTGGCGAGCAGCGGCGCGAGCGCGCTCCAGATCTGCAGCGTGTCCGGGTAGCCGTGAAGCAGGAGAAGCGGCGGGCCGCTCCCAACGCGGGCCATGCGCACGCGCTTGTCCTCGACGACATCGTACGCTTCCGTCAGCATCGGTCCTCGATCAACGCCTCGGCGGCGAGGACGCCGGAGATCGCGCAAAAGCTGATCCACTGGCCGGGATGCGTCGACGAGCCGGCGAGATAGAGGCCGCGGGCGTCGGGTGAACGGTGGGCGATCCGGCCGCGGCGCATCTGCGTTCTGGTCATGACGACGTTCATGCTGTCGCGATAAAGCGTGTATTCGGAGCCCCATTGCCGCGGCGTCCGCTTGAGGAGTACATCAGCGCGCTCGATACCGTCGCGCCACCACGGCTCGGCCAGCGCGGCGTCGAGCGAGTCGCTGTTCGGAAGGATCAGCCGCGCCGTTTCACCGCGCGCGACCAGAACACGGCACGGAAAGTTGCCGCCGAGGCGGAAGCGGAGGTAGGGGAGAGCCTTCGACGGCGTGATGCGCATGTAGGCGCACGAGCCCGGCGACTGCAGAGGAAGCTTGCGCAGGCGGTCCCTCTTGCGCGCCGGTGTGACGTCGAGAAGATCGACGTAGCTGCCGGCCGCGCTGTGATTGGAGATCACGGCATCTGCTTCGATCAATTCGTCGCCGATGCGGATGCCGTGGCCTGCCACGATCCCCGTCACGCGGGCGCCGAAGCGAAACCGGACGCCTCGCGATACGGCCGCGTCATGCAGCGCACGGGCGATCGCCGACGTTCCGCCGCGCGGCACCCAGGCTCCATGTTCGTGGATCAGCGCGGGAACGAACGCCATCGGACTCGGTGCGGTGGCGAGCGATTGACCGGCGATATGCGTCCAGATCGTGAGCGCTTCGACGGCGCGCGGGCGCAGGCCGCTCTGCCTCATGACGGCCGCGAGCGACCGCAGCAGAAAGGGTGCCGCGCCGAGGGCGCCGTGGCGCACAAGCGTGAACGGGTTGGGACACGATACCCGTAGCATCGGCGCCAGTTGCGCGTAGCGCTTTGCCATCCGCGCCACGAAGTCGGGATATGAAGGACCGAGCTCGCGCGCGGTGCGGTCGATGTCTGCGTAGACATGCAGCGTCTCGCCGTCGGGCCAGCTCACTTCGTAGACGACCTCGTCGAGGCGATCGAGCGGAGGGACGGCCACGCCCAGGCGGCCGAACGCCCATTCCAGGCCCGGCCGGTCGAGAAGAACGTAAGGCCCGGCGTCGAAGGTAAGGCCATCGGCTTCGACCGAGCCGGCGAGACCTCCGGTATCGGAGCGCGCCTCGTAGATCGTGACGTCGTGACCGGCAGCGGCAACGCCGATCGCCGCGGCCAGGCCACCGATGCCGGAGCCGATCACGGCCACTCTCATCGGGAATGATGCAGACCGATCAGGCGGCGCATGGCGCCGCGCCCGATCCGGAGCATCGCGCTCTCCGCCGTCAGTGGCGGGAAGACCGCGGTGTCCATCTCCGGCGTAAAGAGCGTTCCGCGCCCGCTGCCCAGCACGTAGACCGGATACGACATTGCGCTCAGCATCGCCCAGAGCTCGTTGTCGTACGGACCCCGCCAGTCTGCGATCGGCTCGTCGGTGCCGGCGATGCGCAGATCGATCGAGGGCGTGCCGAACCAGTGTGCGGCCGCGCGAAGCACACTGTCGGCGCGCGTTTCCGTTACCCCCATATGGCGCGCGGCCACGAGATCGACGGCCAGCGCATCGTCGCCGGCGTAAAGACGGTGCGGCGTGCGCGGGCGAGGGCATCCCATGGCGCCGATGATGCCGTCGGCTGCGCTGTCGCACGCATCGATGAGGGCGAAGTCGGGAGGAAAATCGGCCAGGAGCATCATGATCGTGGTCTGGCGCTGGGCCTGACGCTCGCTGAAGAGATAGTGATCGCAGCGTCCGCCGATCCATTCGCAATTGGCGACGGAGAGATAGGCTAGCTCGATGGGATGGCTGCGCATCTTGGCGAACGAGATCCGGAAGTCGGCGTCGCGCCAGGTGCGCGCGATGGTCGTCTGCGCCAGGCCGCGCGAATAGCTGTGCACGACCTGCTCGGAGGATGCGTCGACGATCCGGTAGGCGTTGGAGTCGAAGCCGAGGTAGCGCGCCACGCTGGCCACGGAACGGTTCGCATAGAAACGGTCGTAGATGGTCTCCGACTCGATCACCGCCACGTCGGTGATGCCGGCGTCGCGTAACGCGCGCGCCAGCTCGTCGACGAGGTCGGGATCAGTGATGTGGGAGAGATCGCGCCGGTCGTAGCCGAGCATGAACGTCGGCTTGATGGCCACCGACTTCCTGCCCGCCAGGCGCTCGGCCAGCTTGGCTTCGAAGAGGATCTGCCGGAGCGCGGCGCGCTTGTCAGGGATGCTTGTGGCGATACGGACGATCCCGCCCGCGCCGAGCGGGTGCGGCGCGCGCAGTTGTCGTGGAAGAAAGTTTTCTCCGATCGCGCCGATCCTGGCCGCGAGAGAGGCGGCGCTTTCATTCGGGGAGAGGTGATCGTCTTCATCGAGTGCCGCGAACAGCACCTCGAAGATCTCCTGGTGACGGACCTCGTCGGCCGTGATGCGCCGGAAGTCTTCGAGCAGGGAGATGGGAAACGAAGAGTCCCCCTCGGTGAGCTCGGTGATGCGGCTCCAGCATCGCGCGGCGGTTTTCTCCGCGTCGATGTTGTACTCGCAGAAGTTGCGGAAGGGGCCGTAGTTGAGCGCCTCGCGGACGCCGCTCGGCACCTGCCCGGTGAGCGTGCCGGCGGTGGTGATGGCGGTGGCGGCGAAGCGCGAAAAGGGGGCATCGCGCCAGCGCGCGTTCTGACGAATCGACGACGCCCATCCGCCGACCGCCCCGGCCATCTGACGCATGTAGGCCGTCATCCGCGCCACGAAGCTTCCTCGGCGAAGGATGGCGCCGCGGATGTAGATGGTGTGCATCTCCTCGTCCTTCCATGCCCACACCAGAGCGTGGCGGATCAGCTCGCGGACGTCGTCATCGATCGGCATGCGGGCCAGCCGTTCGACGATGGCGCTCTCCCGGTAGGCGATGGAAACGATCTCTTCGCGCTCGAGGGCCAGGAGGAAGAGCCGCGTCAGTTCCTCGCGCGGCGCGGCCGCATAGCGAAGGCGCAGCCGCCCGAGCTCACGCTCGAATTCCTCGTAGATCGCGGACACGATGGAGATGATGGTAGCCCCTCCGGTTCCCTCCCGCGAGTACCCTCGAGGCCGTGTCCCGTAACGGAGGAGGGAAGTCCGCTACGGACCGATTCGTTGCAAAACGAGACAGTCATGAGAATCCGCTTCGCGTTCGCCGCTCTGCTGCTCCTTCCGGCTTCGCTCTTCGCGCTCGACTGGTCGACGCATGGCCCGCTGGGTGGCGCGGTCGCGCAGATCGCGATCTCGCCCGCGGCGCCACGCGTCGTGTATGCGGCCGGCGGCGCGGGGGTCTTTCGCTCCGATGATGCCGGCGACACGTGGCGCAACGTCAGCGGACCGTTCAACGCCGTCACGCAGCTCGCTGTCGATCCGACGAACGCGGACGTCGTCTTTGCCGCCACAGGGCGGAGCGTCTACAAATCGACAGACGGCGGGGTGTCGTGGCTCGACCTCACGGATCACATCTCGGAGACTCTGAGGCCTTCCGCCCTCTTCATCGATCCGGCTGATCACTCCACGATCTATCTCGGATCGCACTGCGGTCCGATCGGGTTCAAGACGGGTGCTTCGGACGTCCGCGCGACCTCTTCCTCTTTCGATCCGTTTAGCGGCTCAGGCATTTTCAAGTCGGTCGACGGCGGAGCCACCTGGAGGGGGGCAGTTCAGGGACTGGACGGCGTACTCTCGCTCTGCATCGAGGGGCTCTCGCTCGATCCGGGGACGCCGCAACATCTTTTCGTAGCGACCTTCGCCAACAATGCGGAGTCGCACGACGGCGCGGTGACGTGGACTCGGGCGACCGCGTTTGTACCGAGCCTGGTCGTGGCCGACCATCCCACGCTCACGCTGACGCGCTACGGCATCGCCGGAGACGGCCGTTTTCTGCGCAGCACTGACGGTGGCATGACCTGGAGCGCGGTGGCCACGACGGGTCTTCCGGAGGCGCTCTTCAACGACCTGGCAATCGATCCCGCGGCCGGCCGTCTGTTTCTGGCGACCGACCGTGGCGTGTTTCGCAGCGGCGACGGAGGGAGTACGTGGGTCGACGCCGGCGCACCGCCGATTCCCACGGCGCGGGTGATGGTTGACCGCGCTGCAGGCTACGTTTTCGCCGCCACCGCGCTCGGGCTCTTCCGCGCTCCGGCCAACCTCGGAGCCTGGCAGCAGCTCGTGCTGGCCGATCCGTCCACGAATGTAAGGAACGTCCTTTCGGATCCGCACGACCCCTCGACCGTCTACAGCCTGATCTTCGACTATCAGAGCACGCTCGGTCCGTCCATACACCACGGACGTATCTTCGTCAGTCACGACAACGGCAATTCGTGGCAATTGTTGCGCGATGACGACGACCTGGCATTTGCGAGCATCGCCGTTGACGGCGCGGGCGATCTCTACGTTCACGGCAGCGACGGCCTGTTTCGGTATTCCTCGGCGACGGGCCAGTGGACGCAGCGTACGACCCCGCCGGCGTTCAACCTTGCGGCCGACCAGCACCGCGCCGGGTATCTCTATGCGTTCCACGACCTCTCGCCGTTTTTCGGCCTGTCGTCCGACGGCGGGGCGACATGGCAAACGGTGACGCCGCCGATGCCTGGTGTGACGTCGGTCGTCTTCGATCCGGCGAAGCCGTCTGCTGTCTACGCCGGCGGTCCGGCAGGAGTCGCCAGGAGCACCGACAACGGCGTCACCTGGTCGATGCTGTTCGCCGGCGACACGCGGCTCCTGGCCATCGCACCGTCGAACTCGTCGCGGCTCTATCGCACCGGTTTTGCGTTCATCGGCAACTCTCAGTCCACCGGCGGCCTGTTTCGCAGCGACGACGGTGGGATGTCGTGGACGCTGCTGCGCTGGCCGGACGAGCTTGCAGGCGCCATCGCCGTCGTCCCCGATCCGGGCGACGCGCAGTCGTTATGGGTCGCCTCTGCCGTTGGGAGGATCTTCCACTCCGCCGACGGCGGTGCCACCTGGCAGAACGCCGGCAATCCCGTGGCCGCCGTCGATCTGGCCATCGCCGCGGATGGCTCGCGCCTCCATGCCGCCACGAGCACCTTCGGTGTATGGGACGCACCGATTCCGCGTCCGCGGCGCCGCGCGGCGATGCATTGAAAAACGTCAACTCAACAGTTTGCCACTTCAATTCTCCTAGCTGGCCAACCGGGGAAAGTTGGATGGCCGTTGACACCACCGCCGCCCCGCAGCGCTGCGCATGGCGTCCACGTGCGCACACTCCGTGTCGCAACGCTGCGCGCCCGTGTAGCAACGCTGCGCCACAGCGTAGCAACGCTGCGCGCCCGCCTAGCAACCCCGCGTCACCCGCGTCGCA
>DATLWH010000904.1:0-11945 GCA_035576505.1 Thermoanaerobaculia bacterium
CAGCGCGAGCTCGACGCTCACGACGATGGGCCGGCCAGCGATCGCGGTCCGGACGTCAACGTGGCATGGGGACAGACGATCTACAACATCACCAGCGGAAAGCCCGCCTCCCTGACCGAGACCTCGCACTCCATGCGTGAAGACGAATACCTCACCAAGATCCGCCAGATCCAGCGCGCCTGGGAAAAGGAGCTGGAGGTCATCCGGGACGAGATGCAGTCGAAAGCCCGCGAGATCGAAGAAATCGTCGTCACACCGACCGCGAAGAACATCGAGATCACCAAGTACCTGATCCTCTGGGCGGCGGGGTTGTAGGTTCGGAATACCCTCCCCATCGCCGTGTTAGGATGGACCCGAGTCGGGCAGTAGCGCAGCCTGGTAGCGTACCTGAATGGGGTTCAGGTGGTCGGGGGTTCAAATCCCCCCTGCCCGACCAATTTCTTGAGACTGATCAAAAAGGCGGTTAAACGACTCCTCCGCCGCGTCGGAATCGACATCCGTTTCATCCCGCAGCTCGGCTTCGACGCCTACGCGGACATGCGCAAGCTCGTGGCGACGGATCGTCCGCTCGTCTTCGATGTCGGCGCGAACCGCGGGCAGACCATCAAACACTTCCGCAACGCGTTTGCGCGGCCGGTCGTGCACGCCTTCGAGCCGGGCCTCGACACGTTCGCCGAGCTGCAGCGCGGCTGGGCCGGCATACCCGACCTCCACCTCAACAACATCGCCGTAGGCGCGCGGACAGAGTCGCGCACGTTCATCCACAGCGAGCCCGATGACATGAGCTCGTTTCTGGAGCCGTCGGTCGATTCGTGGGGCGAGATCAAGGATCGCTATCCCGTCGAGGTCATCACCGTCGACGACTACTGCGCCGCGCACGGCATCGAGCGCATCGACATCCTGAAGAGCGACACGCAGGGATTTGATCTCGAGGTGATCAAGGGCGCCCAAAGGATGATCGACAACCGCGCCATCCAAGTGATCTTCATGGAGATCACCTTCTCCGACATGTACAAAGGATTGCCGCGCTTCGACGAGATCTACGCTTTCCTCGCGGATCGCCGGTTTGCGCTCGTGTCGTTCTACGACTTCTACTACCAGCACGGCCGAGCGGGGTGGACGGACGCGCTCTTCATGAACGAGGAAACGGCCGCGGATCTCGCCACTGCGCCACGAGCGAATGCATGACCGTCCCCTCTTCCTCGAAATGAGTTGGCCTCTCGTTCAGGCCGCGCTTTTGGCATCGACTGCGGATGCGTCCGTGCTTCGCGGTCGCGCGAAGTTGCTGCCAGCGTCGCCTCGCGCGCGAGGCCGGTTGGCCGCCCCCTACCCGTGGTTGTTTGGCACCTCTCCGATCGGATTTTGCAAGTTCCCGCATGTGGAACTGAACCATCGATAAGTAAGTTTTTCACTTGACTACAGCCGTAGTTCCGCCTAGGCTGCCTGTTCACGTCTACGTCAGGTTCGTCCGTTCAGGGGGAGGCCAAACCTCGACGTATGAATGGCGATGTGTTGTTCCATGGAATCCAACCCCATGCGACGAGCCCGAGCCGCAGGAACTCCAACACCCTGACAAGCCCCGTTCCGGAGGGCTCGTATGCTTGCCTTCAGTTCTCCAACCACGATTCAGGATGGACGTCTCCGCAGGCTCTTGCAGATGATGGAAGACGACCCGAGAAGCACCATCGATGACTGGGCCAGGGCCTTTCATCTCAGTTGTTCCTATCTCAGTCACTTGTTCAAACAGGCCACGGGTGCTTCGCTTGGTCATGTCCTCCATGAACAAAGGATGCAAAAGGCAGCGCATCTTCTTGCAACCAGCGACATGAGCGTCAAGGAAATCGCAATCGCCGTAGGGTACGAGCACACGTCGAGCTTCACGCGCGCCTTTGAACGCCGGTTTGAACGGGCACCTCGCAGCTACCGCCGGAAGAGTGAGGGTGACTGAACGTCCGGCGTTCTCCTCTATTACCCTCCACCGTGTGGAGTGGCCCGGAGATCGCGGCGCCGTGTTGAATTGATGGCAGCGTCGCGAGCCTCGTTCACGTCTTCGAGAGTCGCGGCACGACACTCCCAGGACCGTCCGGTCAGGATAGCCGCCGGCATCGCCTCGCCGTACCCCGTAACCCGCGTGGCTTCCGCAGGTCATCGTTTGCGCCGGCAGGACGATGTTTTCGGCTTGTCGGTGGCGCGTCGCCTCTCGCTTCGCCGGGCCATAGCTTTAAATGCTAACAAATAGCCGTTTCGGCTAACTCTTAGCCCTTGGCTCTCGATCAGCCGGGCGATAGATTGCGTGCATTCGGTATCACATCAAGATGTGTCGCTTCTTACGCCCAGGTGTGATGTGAGCGCAGAAGCAACGAATCGCTGAACGACACGGAGCACGTCAGTTTTTTTGCGGCGTTGTTCCGTCCAACGCACGAGGAGGCGGGGAATGTACTTCAATGTATTCGGCGAAAAGGTCTCCAGGGCGCGCTACCGTGAAATGCTCAACGCCGCGAAGAACCGGCGCGAGTTGATCGCGGCCGGCCTGACAAGCCGGCGTACGCTTTTCAAGATGGGGTTGCTGACAGCAGGAGGGATGCTGATCACGCAGGGCGGGTTGAGCGCTCGCGCCCAGACGAATCCTCCAAGCTCAGGATCCAATACCAGCCCGGGGACGAACCAGCTATGCCTCCCCGGCAATCAGGCAGCAAGTCCGCCAACCAGGGCGTTTGTCGACCCTCTCGTGGTCATGCCGCTTGCCCGTACTGTGAGCCACTTGACTCCCGCGCCGACCGAAAACCCGAATACCGGGGCGGGGGAGGTGCGCGCGGCCCCGTTCCAGGCCCCGCAGATCGATCCCGTCCGGTTTCCCGTGGTTCCAGGGACGCTCTACCAGTTCAACCAGAGGCAGTTTACGGCCAGGCAGTCGCCCGATCTCCCTCTGCAAACGCTGTGGGGCTTTGACGACGGCAGCGGCCCTCGCAGTCCGGGACCCACGTATCAAGCTTTTTATGGCAGGCCTCAGCTCACGCGCAACATCAATTCACTCCCCGCGGTCACGCAGGTGAACAATACTGGTTTCGGCTTCCCGTCCGTCACGACGCACCTGCACAACGCGCACAACCCTTCCGAGAGCGACGGCAATCCTTGCGACTTCTACACCTCCGGCCACTTCTGCGATCAGTATTATCCCAACGTACTGGCGGGATTCAATTCCGATCACGCTCCCAACGGCGATATCAACGAATCGTTGAGTACGCTCTGGTATCACGACCACCGCGTGGATTTCACTTCGCAGAATACCTACAAAGGCCTGGTCGGCATGTATTGCCTGTTCAACCAGTTCGATACCGGCGATGAAGGCAGCGGATTCCACCTTCCCAGCTTCCCGCAGTTTGACATTCCGCTGGTTTTCAACGACAAGGTTTATGACCCGGAGAGCGGCGACCTGGTCTTCGATCTGTTCAACCTCGACGGCATCCTGGGCGATAAATTCCTGGTCAACGGCAAGATCCAGCCCTACTTCGAGGTTCAGCCGCGCCGGTACCGCTTCCGCCTGCTCGATACCGGGCCGTCGCGTTTCTACGAGTTCTTCCTGACGGACCTGAACAACCTGAGCAATACCAATCCGTACTGGCTGATCGCCACGGACGGCAATCTCATTCCGAATCCGGTCCAGGTCTCGAGCGTGCGCATCGCCCCAGCTGAGCGCGTGGAAGTGATCATCGACTTCAGGCCCTTCGCCGGCAAGACCATCTATCTGGAGAACCGGCTGAATCAGCTCAATGGGCAGGGCCCGGTCGACAACTTCGGCCCCGGCGGCACATCGCAGGAGTGCAGCGCCAATCTGGGCGGGACCGTTCCTCAGATTCTTCCCGCCGGCCTGGGCAACCTACTGTTGCAGTTCCGCGTGAGCTCAAAAGCCGTCACCGACAACAGCGTCGATCCGGCCACGAATCCTACCTTCTATCAATTGCCCAGCACCAACGTCAATCCGCGAATCACCCGGACCTTCAAGTTCGATCGTTTGAATGGTCAGTGGTCCATCAACGGCCAGTTCATGGATTGCAGTCAATTCCGTTTCGCCGTGCAGCAGAACTCAGTGGAGCAGTGGCTGCTGACGAATCTCAGCGGAGACTGGACTCATCCCATTCACATCCATCTGGAGGAACACCAGATCCTGAGCCGCAACCGGGCTGCACCAACGTTGCCGGCGGACAAAGGACGCAAAGACGTGACTCAACTGCACCCCAACGAGCGCGTTCAGCTCTTCTTCCGCTTCCGTGACTGGGTGGGCAAATATCCCATCCATTGCCACAACGTGGTGCACGAGGACCACGCCATGATGGCGCTCTGGCATGTCGTGGCCCAGGGCGACAACGTTCTGGTGCCATAGAAGAAAGGAGATCGCAGCCATGGACATCTCGAGACGAAGACTATTGGGCTGGGCGGCAATGGCCCCTGCTGCCGCCGCAGCGGAAGCTGTCGTCGGTGTCGCAGCCAAGGCAGCCGGTACGGGCCGGGAGGCGACGCCGTCCGATCGGGCTCGTCAGCGCATCCAGCGCCTGCATTTCCCCAATGTCCCTCTGTATACCCACGAGGGCAAACGGGTGATGTTCTATGACGACCTGGTCAAGAACAAGATCGTCACCATGAACTTCTTCTTTGCCAAGTGCGATGAAGTATGCCCGATGGTGATGGCCAATCTTTCCAGAGTGCAGACGCTGCTCGCCCCGGAGCTCAACAAGCGGCTGTTCATGTACTCATTGTCGCTGAAGCCGGAAGAAGACACGGTCGATGCCATCCGTGAGTTCCGGGAAATGCACCATGCCAGACCAGGCTGGACGTTTCTCACCGGCAAGCCACAGGATCTGGAAAAAGTTCGCAGAGGCATCGGGTTCAGTTATCCCAATCCAGTCGTTGACAAGGACAAGACCCAGCACATTGGAAACGTCCGCTATGGCAACGAGCCACTGATGTTGTGGGCAGCGTGTCCAGGGATGGCCCACGCTGACTTCATCGCTGAGTCTGTATCCTGGATGCTCAACCCGGGGCAGAGTCACATTCAGCCGTCCTGACCGGAGGAAGGTCATGAAGAACTTACGAACACATGCTTCGCTTTTTCTGATGCTGGCAGCGGTGGTGTTTCTGGCAGCTCCCGGGCTGATGGCCCAGCTGAACAACAATGCGCCGCCGTTCGATTTCAACGACGCTTTCTACGGGGCCAACGGCATCGACGTGACGCAGTTGGACCAGCCCGCGGCGGGCCGCTTCGGTCTCTTCCGGCAGTTTGGCCCTCCGGCCCGAACTTCCGGCCAGGCTAACTGGGTTGTGGACACCTCCAATACCGATCCCACTCGCAAGAACATTCGCATCCTGGCCACCACTGGCGGCTATCGGGACGATGGCAGCGGTGACGCCACCGAGTTCATTTCCGTCATCGCCTTTGTGCTCAACGAAGGTTTTTTCCTTCCCGCAAGCCGGACGGGAGGCGCGGGTAACGCGCGGGGCATCGCGATGGAGGACATCGTCGGCCACTTCGAGGGCTACCCCGCGCCCATACAGAGGATTCATGATGGACACCTCGCCCCTACACCCTGTGGCACGATGGGAGATCCCACGTTGCCCAACGGCACTCCCTGCTTCCCGGTCACCAGTATTGCCACACCAAGCCTGAGGCAGGACTGGCGCTTCGCCACGAACCGCAACGCCATCGACGGCAGCGATGGGAACGATCCGCTGGGTATCGTCTCGGGAACCCCGACCGATAGTCCGTTTGGTTACTTCTGTGACGATCTGTTAGGGATGTGGATAATGACCTACTTCTGGTACAACCAGAATTCGGTGGGTAATCCAAAGTCGAACGCGCCGCCGACCGCCCAGTGCACGGCCATGTTGAACCAATTGGCGTCCATGCACGGCCTGAACCTGGATGGAACCCCCAACATTCTCACAGCCAATGAGCTCAACTTCCTGGAAGGCACCGATGTGGGCGCACAGCCGCTCGGTCCGAATTTCCCCAATCCGCCGAACCCTGCCTGCATGAACGAAGGCCAGCTAGACGTCGGCGGCGCTGACAATGGAACAGTTTGGTTGATCTGTCCCGCAATCCCTGACCCTAGAGCAGGAGCGATCAGATCGGATGCCTTCCTGGATACGGTTCGCGGGCCCAATGGCCCGCTCGACACGCGCTTCAATTTCAACTTTGCCTGTCTGCAGCTATTCGGGGGTTTCTGCAGCGAGCTCACGTTGACCCCGGCGCAGCAGGCCCAGGTGAACGCGGCTGCCGCTAGCAACTGACAACTCTTCCCGGAGGAAAGTCAGAAACGGCCGGCCCTTGGCGAGCGAGTTGCCTGGGCCGGTCGCGCTTATCTGGAACCGGCATTGAAAACAATGTCTAAGGTGAAAGGCAGCAGGTTCTCTCGCCGGGATTTTCTCAAGTTCGCGGCCGTATCAGCAGCCGCGGGGCCTTTCTTCGCCTTCCCTGCGCGCGCTCTGGCCAGTCAGAAGACTCTCAGAATCGCCAAGTGGGCACATTTCGTCCCCGAGTTCGACCTCTGGTTCGAACGTATGGCAAAAGAGTGGGGCCGGCAGCACGACATCAACGTGATCGTGGATCGAATTCCGGCCGAGCAGATTCACCAGCGTGCGGCAGAGGAGGCCGGAAGAGGCGAAGGCCATGATGTGATGATGTTTCCATGGCCCCCGGCCGAGTTCTGTCAACACGTCATCGATCACAATGAGATTTATCAGGCGCTGAGGTTCAAAGTCGGGGTTATCGACAAGCTAGCGCATCGCTCAACCTACTATGTTAAAGAACGCAAGTACTTCGCATTCTGCGATTCCTGGATTCCGGCTCCTCTTCATTATTTCAGCGACTACTGGGCTGAGGCTGGTATGCCCGTGGGTCCCCTGCACTACGGCAGCCTGCACAGCGGGGGAAAGAGGATCCGCGAAAAACTAGGCGTCCCATGCGGTCTGGCGATGACGCCCACTCTCGAGGGCAATATCACGCTGCATACTCTCCTGGTTGCTTTCGGTGGAGCGGTCTTGAACGTTCACGGCAGAGTCTTGCTTGCCGGTGCTCGGACGACCGAGGCCCTCAAGTACGCCAGACTTCTCCACCAGGACGCCGGAGCGCCCGATCAGCTCAGATGGGGCCCGTCAGACAATGTCAAGGCCATGCTGGCGCGCAAAACCACGTGCAGCATCAATGCGATCAGTCTGTTGCGCGCGGCAGAGCAACAAAATCCCGAGGTCGCCAGGAAGATCATGATCCAGCCTCCACTGTTAGGGTCGGGCGGAGCCGGGATTGTCGCCACTCCTCACATCACCAACTGTTCCGCTGTTTGGAAGTTCGCGAAGAATCAGGAGGACGCCAAGCAATTCCTGATCGACCTCGTGGACAGCTCGAAGGCCGGTTACGAGCAAAGCAAGGGCTGCAATCTGCCCATCTTCCAGAAGACCCTCCCCGATTTCATCGTCAGGCTGGAACATGATCCCAGGAGTGATCCCCCGGACAAGAACAAGGAACTGAAAGACGCGCTGCATTGGACGCACAATCTCGGCGTCCCCGGATACGCCACTCCCGCTTTCATGGAGACGTTCAACACTTCGGTAATTCCCAGGATGTTCTTGAGCGTCGTCAAAGGTGAAAAGAGCCCTGAAGAGGCCAGCCGCGAGGCTGCAGCCGTGGTGCAACGCATCGCTGACAAATGGAAAGACGTGTAACCTTACGTTTTTGGATTCACCCTATGCGAAAGCTCATTTGCCTCATCACCCTTCTCACTTTGGCCGGCTTCGCTGCGGCGGCACCGCCGGCCGGCGTTCCGCGCCAATCGCCCGAGTTCATCATCGCTGAGCCTTCGGGGAAAACAATCCTCCTGTCGAGCCTCAAAGGAAAAGTGGTAGTGATGGAGTTTCTCTTCATTCAGTCCGATCATTGCGTCCGCGTGGCAAAGACCCTGAACAAGCTCAACAGCGAGCTTGGTGCGCTCGGTTTCCAACCGGTAGGGGTTGTCTTCGATCCGCCCAACGGCGGCAGCGCCAGCGGGCAGCTGATCCCTGCCCTGACCAACTATCTCAAACTCACGTATCCGGTTGGTTATGCAACCAAATCCGAGGTGGATCGCTATCTGGGCCGCACGGGCAAAGAGATTTTGAACATTCCGCAAGTGATCGTGATCGATCGCGCGGGCATGATTCGCGCCGCCAGCGGTGGTGCGGGAGGAAACCCGAAGCTGGAGGACGCGGACTCTCTGCGCGCGATGATTGGCGCGCTGCTCAAGGAAGAAGCCGGAGGCGGCAAAACCGCGAGACTGGGTCAGGTTCTCCCCCGGCTGTCAACTGACGTCGCGGGTACACATGGAAGCAACAGCAACGCATTGCCCCGCGCCAGTCGGTCGGTGGTCGCCCGCGGCGGCGTACCAGAAATGGAAGCGGTACCGATCGTACCGGCCCCTCCCATCCCTGACAGGGAATTTCGCTCTTCCGCCCGAGGTATGCTCGCGTCAAATGGACGAGCCAACACAGCCCACCATCCGCATTACCCTTGACGACAACGTCGCGCAAGGGGAGTACATCAACTTTGCGAACATCATCCACTCGCCGAGTGAGTTTGTGATCGACCTCGGGAGGATCGTTCCGGGACGGCAGGACGTGAAGGTCTACAGCCGGGTCATCATGACGCCCCTCCACGCCAAGCAGTTGCTCGAGGCGCTCGCGCAGAACATCTCGATCTTCGAACAGAAATTCGGCGAGATCCGCGCGGATGGGGCGTCTGTGTTTTCATCCAACGAACCCTCCAATTAGCCCGTGGCTCGTATCAAAGTCATCGGAGCCGGCCTGGCTGGCTCCGAATGCGCATTCGGGTTGGCCCGCCGCGGCCATCAGGTCGACCTCTTCGAGATGCGTCCGTCGAAGACGACAGCCGCGCATCAGACATCGAACCTCGCAGAGCTCGTTTGCTCGAACTCCTTCCGCTCCTCCGCCATCACGAATGCAGTCGGCCTGCTCAAGCGGGAGATGGCGATGCTCCACTCGCTCGTCATCCGATGCGGCACCGAGGCCCGCGTCCCCGCCGGTGATGCCTTCGCCGTCGATCGTGAGCGCTTTTCCGCGGCGATCACCAACGCCGTCACAGGTGAGGCGAACATCACGCTAAAGCGGGATGAAGTCACGTCGCTCGACCGCGACGGCTACGACTTTCTCGTCATTGCCACCGGTCCGCTGACTTCACAGCCGCTCTTCGCTGCCATCAACGAGTTTCTCGGATTCGACGGTTTGTATTTCTACGATGCCATCGCGCCGATCCTGGCCGCCGATTCGCTCGACCTCGAGAAGCTCTACTGGAAATCGCGCTACGGCAAAGGTTCCGCCACCGACTACCTCAACGCTGCCATGACCCAGGCGCAGTACGAAGGCTTCGTGGCCGCGCTGCTGTCGGCGGAGATTTTCGCGCCGCATGATTTCGAAAAGGCCGCGCACTTCGAGGGATGCCTGCCAGTCGAGGAGATCGCCTCGCGCGGCATCGAGACGCTGCGCTTCGGTCCGATGAAGCCGGTCGGACTCGAGCATCCCGTGACCGGCGAACGGCCGCACGCGGTCGTGCAGCTACGCAAGGAAGACCTCTCGGACGATTACTTCAACATCGTCGGATTTCAGACGAAGATGAAGGTGCCGGAGCAGAAGCGCGTTATCCAGATGATCCCCGGCCTCGAAAATGCTGTTTTTGCGCGCTTCGGCTCCATGCACCGCAACACGTTCATCAACGGCCCGAGACACCTGCAAGCGACCTTTCAAACCAAACGCGACGAACGCATCTTCTTCGCCGGCCAGATCACCGGCGTCGAAGGCTATGTCGAGTCCTCCGCTGTCGGCCTTCTCGTGGCCCGCTACATCGACGAGCTCGCGCACGGTACGCCCGCGACGCCGCTTCCTTACCACACCGCCCTCGGCGCCCTCGGCCGGCACGTGGCTGAGTCGAATCCCGAACGCTACCAGCCGTCGAACGTGACCTGGGCCTTGATCGAAGATGTCATCGGCCGCTGCCGGAAGATCGAGAAGCGCGACAAACAGGTTGCGAAAGCGATTGCGACGGTCGAGTTGATCGCTGAATCTTCCGCCGCAATGGCGCTGCTCTAAGACCCCTTTCTCGCAACCAGCAGCAGCCGCGGATCGCCCAGGCGGAATGCGTCACCTGCCGTCGAAGAGCAGAGCCGCTCGACGTTGAGGCCAGCGCTGGCGAAGAGCTGGCGAAGCTCGCCGACGGTGTAGATCCAGGTATGAGCCATGCGCGTCTCCCTTTCTGCGCCGCGGACGAACGAATACTCGATGTCGAGCCGGCTGGCCGAGGCGTCGTAGGTGGCGCTGGAGAAAAAGAGGATGTCGCCGACCTCCATCCAGCGCCGTGTCTGCAGCGCCGGAAGGAGCGATTCGGCCGTCGCGCCGCTCTCGAGCACGAATGCGGCTCCTGGTTTCAGCGCATCCGCCAGCGAATGGACAAACGCACGCGTCCCGTCGCGATCGCAATAGCCGAAGCTGTTGCCGAAACAGAGCGCGCCGTCGAAACGGTCACGCCATGGAATGGCGCGCATATCGCCGCAATGCCATTCGATCGCCACCGGCTCGGCGTCCGCGCGCAGTCGTGCCTCCGCGAGACAGGAGGTCGAAAGGTCGAAGCCGGTGACTGCGTATCCGCGTCGCGCCAATGGAATGCTGTGCCGCCCGGCGCCGCAGGCGACGTCGAGAATCGATCTGCCGTCCGGTGCGCCGAACGCGTTCTCTAGAAACGGCAGATCAGCGTCGGCAGGCGGCGCGGCCGCCAGCCAGAAATCAACCGCCAGACCGTGAAAAAAATCGCGGAACCACTCGTTGGTTGTCATTTCGTCTCCATCGTTCGCGGGACGCACATAGGGCGGCCCCGCCGTTCGCGGTGGGAGAGGAGGAGACGAAATCAGATATCGGCGGTAAGTTTCAGAGGCGAATCCGCGGAGGATATTAGCCTGCATTTCTCACAATCTGCTTGAATCGCTTAGCACTTCTTTCAATCGAGCGCACAGCCGAAGGCGGATGAGGGGGGCGTGTACGCGATATGAGTGATTTACCGACGCCGGTACGAGACCCGCTTTGAAGGCTCGAACGTATGTTGCTACTCAACACGCGCGCGCGAATGACGTACTCGTGAAACGCCCCCTCATCCGCCTGTCGGCACCTTCTCCCCCAGCTGAAAAGCGCTGGGGGAGAAGGGCGCTCGACGGGGTACAGGGTGCCGACGATTCCAGTGAGAGTGTGAGAAATGCGGGTTAACGCAGGATTCGACGGTTAGTGGATCAACGTTTCGAGCAAATACGCGAAGCCACCCTCAGGTGTGCTTTGAAGCCGTTTGTCCCATGACATCGCAGTTTCGGAAAGAGCCGCGCGCACGGCATTCATCGCCGCGATGCGCTCATCGAGCTCTGCGAGCTTCCGGTTCGCCAGATCGCGGACATAAGTACACGGTGGATTGCCGGATGCGCGCTGCCGGAAGATGCGGGCCAACTCATCGAGCGTGAACCCGATGGCTAGTGCCTGCCGCACCATACGGATGCGGTCCACCGTCTCGGCGGGATAGCGCCGGTAACCGCTGCCATCGCGAACGACATTCGACAGGATGCCCTTCCGCTCGTAATGGCGAACCGTGTCGACGCTCACGCCCGCCTGGCTTGCAACGTTGCCGATGAGAAGAAGGTCCGACGTCATCGTGAGAAACTACACCTTGACCGGTCGCGCCGGTTTCTCCTCCCTGTCACGGTCTGGCGAACAGTGGCATTCGCCGCTTGACTCTGGAACTGGTTCCAGGCCGTACCCTGCCCCCGACTGATGATTCACGGAGGATTTCATGATGAGAGCGATCGCATTGACCACCACACTGCTTCTGGCCTCCACTCTTGCTGCTCAGACTCCCGATCCGGCGACGTGCC
>DATLWH010000905.1:0-2398 GCA_035576505.1 Thermoanaerobaculia bacterium
CCGAGGTTGGATATAGCGGCGAAATCATCTGGGATACGACGAAACCGAATGGCCAGCCGCGCCGGCAGCTCGATACCACGCGCGCTACACGAGAGTTCGGCTTCCGGGCACAAACGCCGTTCGCCGACGGACTTCGCCGCACCGTGCAGTGGTATCGCTCAGCGCGTCAGGAAACGAACGCCAACAGTCACGAGAGCGATGGCTGATATTCTACGATTGATGTTAGGAGCCCTTGGTGCAGATGAATCAAAACCTTGTCAGTGAGCGTGAGGGAGCACTCGAGCCCGAGACGACGATCTCATTCAGTCATCTCGTTCACACCCTGCGTGCCTACAGCGGCGTGATCATTCTGACGATGCTCGGTGTCGCCGTCGGCTACGCGATCGGCGCGATTGCCTGGTATCTCTGGTCGCCGGCGCAAAAAACGATAAGCCTCTCCTTCCGGCTCGATTTCGAGGGCGCGGCGAAACGACTCTACCCAAACGGCCTGCGTTTCTCACCCGCCGAGATTGTCAGCGCGCCGGTGCTCCTGAAGGTTTTCTCGGACAATCACATCGAGCGTTTTACAAATTTCGGATCGTTCAGCCGATTGATCTTCGTGCTCGAATCCAATCCCGCGTACGAACGCCTCTCAGCGCAGTACCAGGCTCGCCTGGCGGACCCCAAACTCGGGCCGGTCGACCGCGAACGGATCGAGAACGAGTTCGCCATGAAACGCGAGAGCCTGGCCAAGAATGAGTATTCGATCAATTACCTGCGGAGTAACGACCAGCCCATTCCCGATACGCTCGTAAAAAAGGTGCTGAGCGACGTGCTGAAGGCGTGGTCAGAGTTCGCCGTAAACGAGCAGCATGCACTCGATTACCGCGTATCGGTGCTCGGACCGCAGATCCTGGATGAGCAGTCGGTCGAGCGCAATGATTACATCGCCCAGATTGAAGTTCTGCGCTCGAAAGTCTTCCGCGTCATCGAGAACCTTGGGGAGCTGCGGACGATGCCTGGCGCCGATCTGGTACGGACGAGCGATCATCTGTCACTCAACGAGATTCAGCTCCGCCTCGAAGAAATCGTTCGATTCCGATTCGAGCCGCTCGTTGGTCTCGTACGCAACAGCGGCTTGATGGCAAATCCGGCGCTGACCGTCCGCTTTCTCGAAAATCAGCTTGCGTATGATCAGCGCCTTCTCCAGGCCCGTCAGAGTGAAGCCGACATGATTCGGCAGGCCATCGCGGTGTACACCGAACAGAGGGTTGAGCCTTCCGTTCCAGCCGCCGAGGGGACCGCGGCACAGCCGCGGTTGCAGAACGCGCCACGAAACGGCAACGTCGAAACCGTGATGCCGCAATTGAGCGAGACCTTCCTCGACCGTCTGCTTCTTCTGACCACCCAATCCGCCGACGCGGAATACAGGCAACGGCTCGTCAACGACTATCGCGAAGCGACGGCGAAGATCATTCCGTTGCAACAGGCCGTGGCCTACGACACCCAGATTCTCAATGAAGTGCGCAGCTCGGCGGTGGCAACCCAGCGGACCGACGCGGCGGAAGTGCAGGCCCAGATCCTCGCGTCTGTTTCCGAAGTCCGGCAGCTCATCATCAAGATGAATGAGATCTACCAGATCGTGTCGCGCAACACGAGCCCTGCCACGCAGCTTTACACCGTCACCGACATGCCCGTAACGCGGATCGATCGCACCGCCAGCCTGAGCAGCATGGCCCTTTACGGCGTGCTCCTCCTGCTGGTCGCGCTTCCGATCACGATCCTTCTCTGCCTTCTCCACAACCGGGTGCGCGAGGAAGAAGAGGAAGAGGCTTATGGCGACGGCCTACGGCCACAGCCTGGCACCTGACCGTTATTTCGCTCGCAGCCATTCGAACGTCTTGGCCAGACCCTGGCGCAGACGCGTGGGCTCGGGGAGCTTCGCCAGCTTACGCAGCCGGCCGCCATCCAGAACACTTCGGAGCTGTTCCCCATGCTTGGCGGGTCGATGCACGGCCGGGGCATCAACGCCAGCGATCGATGCGAGCGACTCGTATAGATCGTTGATGGACGTCTCGACACCGGTCCCGACGTTGTACTCCCCCTGCCATTCGCCCTCGGACGCGGCCAGGTTCGCCGCGACCACATCATCGACATAGACGAAGTCGCGCGTCTGCGTACCGCTGCCGTTGATCGCCGGCTGCTCCCCGGCCAGCAGTTGCCCCGCGAAAATCGCCACGACGCCCGCTTCGCCGTGAGCGTTCTGCCGCGGTCCATACACGTTGGCGTACCGCAACGCCACGGACGAGAGTCCATGCACGACACGGTAGTAGTGCAGGTAGTGTTCGACGGCGAGCTTGGCGCAGCCGTAGGGCGAGACTGGCCCGGTGGGATGGGATTCGCTCTGCGGCACCTCGAC
>DATLWH010000906.1:0-5065 GCA_035576505.1 Thermoanaerobaculia bacterium
GTTGGCCGTGACGCTGGAGACGTCGCCGTGCGACGCGCGCACCTCTCCTGCTCCGCCGTTCTTGACGAAGTAGTCGCCGACCGATTCCGTGTCGAACGCCGCCTCCGGCTGATCCCACTCGGCCTTGATGAGCGCCAGCGCTTTGCCGGCCGTTTCATGGTCGGCGTGAAGAACCGCCACGAGGTCGTCCTTCTCCACGACCGTCACGCCGGACATGGCCTTCGCCTTCGAAGTATCGAGCGACTTCCGCGTCGCGCCGTGCGACGGCGGGCGGAGGATGCGCGCGTAGAGCATGCCCGGCCGGCGGACGTCGCCGGCGTATTGCGCACGCCCGGTCACTTTGTCGTGCCCGTCCATACGCCTGGTTGGCCGTCCGATGACCTTGAACTCTTTGAGCGAGCGAAGGGCCGCCTTCTCGTCGACGAGGCGGGCGATCTGCTTTCCTTTTGCCAGCTCGCCGTACGTCACTTTGCGCGAGGCGTTGCCGGCGACGGAGACAACGCCGTTCTCCACCACCAGTTTGTCGCGACCCACCTCGAGCTTCTTCGCGGCGAGGTTCAGCAGCACCGTGCGCGCCTCGGCCGCGGCAGCGCGCACCGCCGGGCCGAACATCCGTGTCGACTGCGATCCCCACGTCCCCTGGTCCCATGGGCACTGATCGGTATCGCCCATGACCATGCTGACCGAGTCGAGCGACACGCCCAGTTCCTCGGCTGCCATCTGCGCCAGCGATGTGTGGATCCCCTGGCCCATCTCGATCTTTCCGGAGAAGAGCGTGACGCCTCCGTTCTCGTCGATGCGCAGGTAGGCGTTCAGGTCCTCCGGGTAGGCGCGCCGTTGCGCGAACAGCCTGGCCGGCCTGGTCGTGATCAGCACCACGATCCCACCGCCGAGCAGCTTGCAGAACGAGCGGCGCGAGAACCCCCGCCCTTCGCGCGGCGGGGCAACCGTGGTCTCCGCTTCGGAGAAAAGGACCGCGCGGTGAAGATCGTCTGTATCAACGTCGATGTTGCGTCTGCTCATCGCGCACCTCCCTTCCCGGCCGCTTCCTGGATTGCGGCGATGATCCGCTGATGCGCACCGCAGCGGCAGAGGTTGCCATCCATCTCCTGGACGATGGCGTCGCGGGATGGGTGCGGCTGTTTCTGCAGAAAGGCCCAGGCGTTCATCAGCATCCCCGACGTGCAGTAGCCGCACTGGAATCCGCCATGGTCCATGAAGGCCTGCTGCAACGGGTGGAGATGCCCGTCATGCTCCAGCCCTTCGACCGTCACGACGTTCTTTCCTTGCACGCTGGCGAGTGACGTCTGACAGGAGCGCACGGCCACGCCGTCGACGGCGACCGTGCAGGCGCCACATACGCCTTCGCCACAGCCGTACTTCGTGCCGGTGAGATCGAGGTCGCCGCGCAGAACCCAGAGCAGCGTCCGATCATCATCCGTATCGAGAGACACGGGTTTCCCGTTGAGCCGGAATCGTATGGTTTGTTTCAAGGCAGGCCTCCTAACGGCCATCGATCTTGCCGGAAATCATATTGCAGGGAGGTGACGAATGTGCGGTCTTGAGGTTGTCGAATTGCTGGGGTTGCCGGATTGTTTATGCGCGCTGGGCGACTTGTCACCCTGAGAACCAAGCAGCCAGGAATGCAGAAACTACAGCAACCCGAGGCCCGAAACCGCCGCTTACGATCTTTGCGTGTATCGGCATAGCCATGACAGAATTCCGGTTACCCGTCAAACAGCCCGGCCGCATCCGGGCGTGAGGAATCAAGTCATGGCCAGCGCTCACGACGTAGCATCCTACATCCTGAAGAAGCGTCGTCGCATGACCGCGATGAAGCTCCAAAAGCTCGTTTACTACTCTCAGGCATGGTCGCTGGTTTGGGACGAAAAACCGCTATTCCGTGAACGGATCGAGGCATGGATCAACGGCCCGGTCGTTCCGAACCTCTACCGTGTTCACCGCGGTGAGTACTTCGTCAGCGAGTGGCCGCACGGAAGCGAGGCCAACCTATCCTCGGTCCAGCGCGACACAATTGATGCCGTTCTCAAGTTCTACGGGGGCAAGAGCTCGCAATGGCTCAGCGACCTGACGCATGCGGAGGACCCGTGGAAGCAGGCCAGAAAAGGGCTCCCTCCTTCGGAGCCCTGCGGGAACGAGATCACGCACGCTTCGATGGCTGAGTACTACAGCGGCGTTGCTTCGATTCAGCAGACGTGAGCAAGAAGAGGCCCTCGTTCAAGTTTCGGGCCGCGCTCGGTGACAAACGGCCGGCGCTCTCCGCTTCTCCTCGAACAGAAAAGAAACCGGCAGCGGTCGTTTCGACGAGCTGGAACGACGAACATCCATCGTGGCGAATTGGGCAGATCGAGTTGGTTGATCGCTTCGGATGGCACACGGTTTCTCGGGAAAAGTTGCTGGAGATTCGCAGGCACCTGGCTGGCTTCGAATCGATGACGTGGAATGAGATTTCCGTCAGGAGCAAGTACTTCCACCACTCAATCCCAGTTAAAGACATCATCCCTCAGGCCCAAAAGCGGCTGGGCGAGATGGGGCTACACATGCTCGATGAGCTCTTCCGCTTTCGCCTGGCTAACTTGGAGCGGGTGTGGGGTTATCGCGATCGGGCCGTCATGCAGTTGCTGTGGTGGGACCCCGGTCACGAAATCTGTCCGTCGAAATAACCTCCAGACCGGTCCCCTACACCCCCGCGCGCACGCGGCCGACGATGGCCGACGTCATCTCCCCCTGCACCTTCTCCACATCTTCGCGATATTTGAGGATGACGCCGAGCGTGGCGTCGACGACTGCCTCGTCGAGCTCCTCGCGATCGAGGGCGACGAGCGCGGCGGTCCACTCGAGCGTCTCGGCGATGCCGGGCACCTTGTACAGCTCGGCTTGACGCAGCTCCTGCACGAAGGCCGTCACCTGCCGCGCCAGCTGGGCCGGCGCGTCGGGCACCTTGGCCAGAACGATCTGCAGCTCGTCGTCGAACGACGGATAGTCGATCCACGAATAGAGGCAGCGGCGTTTCAGCGCGTCGTGGACCTCGCGTGTGCGATTCGAGGTCACGATCACCACCGGCGGCCGCGCTGCCTTGATCGTGCCGATCTCCGGGATGGTGATCTGGAAATCGGAGAGGATCTCGAGCAGGAAGGCCTCGAACTCCTCGTCGCTGCGGTCGATCTCGTCGATCAGCAGCACCGGCGGTTTGACGAGCGAGGCGTCGATGGCACGCAGCAACGGACGTTGCAGGAGGAAGTCGGGCCCGAAAAGCTCGCTCTCGACCGCGCGCTGGCCCTGCGCTTCGAGGAGGCGGATGTGCATCATCTGCCGCGTGTAGTTCCACTCGTACACGGCGTGATGGACGTCGAGCCCCTCGTAGCACTGCAAGCGAACGAGCTCCGTATCCAGCAGGGCGGCCAGCACTTTGGCGACCTCCGTCTTCCCGACGCCTGCCTCCCCTTCGAGAAACAGCGGCTTGCCGAGCTTCAGCGCCAGGAAGATGGTCGTGGCCAGCCCGCGGCTGGCGAAGTAGCGCTGTCCGTGAAGACCTTCCTGAAGTTCGTCGATCGAGTGCACGGATCAATGCTCCTCGATCTTCTGCCGCACGCATTGGAAGAAGGCGCCGGTGAGTTTCTGCGTGACCGTCCCCATCAGACGCGCCGCCAGGCTGGCGATGGCGCCGACGACCGTGACGTCAGACGACCAGTCGAGCACCGTGGCGCCGTCCGCGCCGTCGCTCAGCACCATCTCGCTCGTTGCGTCGACCATGCTGCCAGGCGCCTTTCCACTCACCTTCATCCGGGCGCGGTTCGGAGGATCGACATCCATCCAGACCGCGTCCGCCTTGAACGTCACCTTCACGGCCCCGAAGCCGATCGAGGCGACGGCGCGGAAGCGTTCATTCGGCGTGACGACCTCGAGTGACTCGAGGCCCGGCGCGCACTGGGTCAATTCCTCGGGGCTGGTCAGAAACTTCCAGACTTTCTCGCGCGGCGCGTTGATCGATACGGTCCCTTTGAAATTCATCACTCTCTCCGATACGCCTCGATGCCCGATTGCAGAACCTGGAGCGGCAGGCGTACGCAGCCGAGGCGAGCCGGCCGGATTTCCGCGTGAAGGGCATCGAGCAGTTCCCGCTCCGGAAACTGCTCGATGCTCTCCAGGGTCAGGCCCTGGATCATTCCGGTCAGCAGCGACGCCGACGCCTTTGCGATCATGCAGAGGTCTCCCTGAAACACGGCCGCGCGGATCGTTTCGTGCTCTCCGAGCGCAAGCTCGATGCGCACGCGATCCCCGCAGAACGGATTGTCGCCCTCGTGGCGGATGTCGGGCGCCTCGAGCGAACCGTAGTTGCGAGGATGGTGGAAGTGATCCTGAATGACGTCGCCATAGGGATTCATCGCAGAAGCCCGCCGTGGCCGAGATCGGCCAGCTCGTCGTCGCGCACGCTGCCGCGAGCGAGGAGCCCGGGAAGAATGAGATCGAACGCCGTGACCTGCGGACCGAGGCCGCATTGAGGGAGTCCGACGATCGTGACCGCACCGCGCGTTGCGATCCAGAAGAGCGTACCGGGGTGCACCGGAACACCGACGCGCTGCATCGTCGCGCCGAAGCGGGCCAGCGTTGCGAACGTCGGGTCGAGGGGATCGAGAGCATTCGAGCCGGAGACGATGTACAGCGTCGGCTCCGGCGGCGCCGCCGGTGGATCGAAAGGCATGTCGCGCACGTCGGCAATCTCACAACCAAAGCGGCGGAGCTTCTCCCGCAATGGAGCGACAATCTTTTCGTCGCGCCGCCAGACGATGACGTCTCGCCGCGGGAAGGGGAGCAGCCGGATGATGCCGCCGGCCATCCGCTCCGCTTCTTCGATCGATCGCCGGTCGATGGCCAACCCGGTGATCTGCGCTTCGAGAACGATCTGCCCCGCCGACACCACCTCGCCGCTGCGCAGGGTGAACACGGCGACGCCTGCGATGCTGTTGAGCCGCCGCAGCGCGGCGACGTCGATCTCGACGAGCCCGTCGTGCGCGGCCTTGAGCACGTGACGATGGCCTGAGGG
>DATLWH010000907.1:0-8789 GCA_035576505.1 Thermoanaerobaculia bacterium
ACGGCACGATCTGCTGATGCTGCATCTGCAGTAGCACTTTCGTCAGTCCGGCGATGCCGGCCGCCGATTCACAATGGCCGATGTTCGATTTCGCCGATCCGATCAGGCAGAAGCCGGTCTCCTTCGTATACGCATCGAAAGCTTTGGTAAGAGCCGTGATCTCGATCGGATCGCCTAGCTTCGTTCCCGTGCCGTGCGCTTCGATATAGCTGACGTGACGCGCGTCAGTCTGCGATTCCGCCAGCGCCCCGCCGATCGCGCTGCTTTGCGCCTGCGGGTTCGGTACCGTATATCCATTCGTCTTCCCGCCGTGATTGAGAGCGCTCCCGCGAATGATGCCGTAAATATGATCCCCGCCTTCTTTCGCTTCGGAAAGGCGCTTCAGGACCACAACGCCCACTCCTTCTCCGGGAATGTATCCGTCACCGCCTTCGCCGAAACTCTGGCAGTGGCCGTCACTGGAGATGAACTGACCGCTACTCAGCACCAGGTATTTGTTCGGATGGATGCTGACATTGACCCCGCCGGCTATGGCCAGGCTGGTCCGTTTTAGCTTCAAGTCCTGGCAGGCGGTATGAATCGCCGTCAAAGAGGACGAGCACATCGTGTCCAGCGTCATGCTCGGTCCGTGCAGGTTCAACGCATAGGAGACTCGATTTGCGATGCTGGCCGCGCTACCGGCCACCCCCAACCGTTTCCCTTGCGCGCTCGCCTCGGCGCCGAACAACTGGTATTCGGTGTACATCACGCCGGCATAGACGCCAACCTGCCCCGGCAGACCGTCTTCCGTCGGCGTCTGCAAACGTGCGCGCGTATATCCGGCATCCTCGATCGCCATCCAGGCGTGCTGCAGAAACAGCCGCTCCTGAGGATCGAGATACTTCGCTTCCTTCGGTGAAATATTGAAAAACAGCGGATCGAATTCGTCGACACCTGAAATGAAGCCGCCCCACTTGCTGTAATGGTATCCATCGCCCTGCGTGCGATCCTCGCTGAAGTATTCGCGCCAATCCCAGCGCTCTTTCGGCACCTCGATGATGCAATCTTTGCCGTCGCGCAAATTGCGCCAATACGCCTCGATGTCGATCGCTTCCGGATACCGTCCACTCAATCCGATGATCGCGATCGCATCGGATTCTTCCTGGCCTGCCTCTCCATTGCGGGCACGCCGGCCCCGACTCCGCCTGGCCGGAGCAGCCGGCTGCGGTTCCGACGGTATGGCAGCAGTCTGCTGGCAGCCATCGTCGTCCGTCTCCCGGAACAGTGCCACCAATCGAGCCGCGTGTGAGTGGACGAAATATCCGGTCACATCACGAATCGTTTGGTATTCGAAGAACAGCGTCTTGGAGAGCCGGCCAAAAGTGTTCTCCAACCGCTCGGTCAGCTTCAGCGCGAGGATCGAATCGATTCCGTATGTCTCCAACGGCGCCTGCGGATCGATTTTCCGGGCCGGCAGTTTCAGCAGGCCGGAAAGCTCATTGAGTAGGTAATCCTGCGTTTTCCGAGCAAAGTCGTCCGGCGCCACTTCAGCAAACACGGCGGACGGGGCGGCTGTCTCCGCCTCCGGAACTGCGGGCGTGGCCAACCGGAGACCGCGCATCTGCGCGACATCGCCTTCGGCGACGAAGAGTTGGTCGTATGGCAGCGCCAGGCTGCGAACGAACGCGGCCATACCCGTGGCCGTCCGCATCGGCTGCATCCCGGTGTTCTGTTGCAACCGCTCTCGGCTGGCCGGGTCCAGAATCATTCCTCCGTCCTGCCACAGTCCCCAACTGATCGATCGCGTGCGGCCGTACCGCTTATTGGCGGCCACCTGGCAATTGCGATACGCCGCAAAACAGTCCATGAAACCGTTCGCGGCTGCGTAATCCGCCTGACCCAGATTGCCAAGCGTGCCGGCGAAGGAAGAAAACAGCACGAAGAAATCGAGCTCGACATCGTGGCTGGCCTGATCGAGATTGACGGTTCCGGTGACTTTCGGCGCCAGCACGTCACTGAATTCCGCGGTTGTCTTTTTCGAGATGAAGTTATCCGGGATCATCCCGGCGCAATGCAGAATCCCGTCGAGGCGGCCATAGTCGTTTTTGATGGACATGATGAGGCGCCGGACCTGATCGGGATCGCCGAGCTCCACTTCCCGATAGGTAACACGACCGGACGCGGCGAATGTGCTGTCGAGGCGCGCCCGCCTTTCGGCGCTAAATTTCGAGCGGCCAGTCAGAACCACGGTGGCCTGTACAGTCTGCGCGAGAATTTCTTTAGCAAACAGAAATCCCAGCCCGCCCAAGCCACCGGTAATGAGATAGACGCCTGAGTCCTTGAACGTCGTCGGCAGTGTTTCGGTATCGTCTGCGACCTCCTGCCAGTCCAGAATCTGCCGCGAGCCGTTTTGGTATCTCACCAGCGGACTCGCGCCGTGGGATTTCTCATCCACGAGACGGGCAGCCAGTTCTTCGGCCGCTATTTCCGCGGGCATCAGGATCAGTTGCACCATAAGCCGCGGGGTTTCCAGCGCCGCCGTCCTGAACAATCCCGACACACCCGCAACGAGCGCACGCTCCCCGTCATCGGCGACGACTACCTGGACGAGTATCTTGCCGTCGGGATTGCTTCGCAGGATTGCTTGTATGTTCTCGAAGCACGTCACAGCGACAAGGCTGTAGCGTTGCGCGATGTCCTTTTGGTCAGAGTGCAGTGCGATGCAGTGAGTGCCGGGCAGCAACGAGGAGAGCTCCTCGGCGTCGGCGGCTGATCGGTCACACAACACGACCTCATGTTGTGGATATCCGACGTCGAGGCTCGCCTCTCGGTCCCCACCCGTTCGCCAGACCGGCGTCGCCAGAAACAAGCCCGTCGAACCCGTCCGCTCCTGGAGTTTAATGGCCTCGATTTTCTCCAAAGCTTCCGCCTGAGAGAGCCTGTCTTGAGACAAGTCTTCGTAGATTTGCCGCAGCAATTGTTCCATTTGCATGAGATCCGCGTAGCGTTTGGGTTGAACAGACGAATCATTCGCTCGCCGGCCTCTCCGCCGGGAGCGCAGCGCATCAGTGGTTTGAAAGGGGACGTAGATTGGAACGCGCCGGCGGAGTGGCTATCGCAGCCGCACCGCGTCGTCGATCGTGACTATATTGTTTGCAACGTCAGCGATGAGCTTCTGATAGAAATCGCGATCGAAGGACGTATCCTGTTTCTTGACGTGTAATTTCGCGGCGGTGTCAGCCGCGTGTACTTGTGAACCGCCGTGGCGTTCCAAGTCTCGCGTTGAGAATCCACGGATCTGGATACAGACGTTCCCTTGACGATCACACATATCGATATCCACTTTGCCCGCTGCACCGTGAGAGGTGCCGTTGGAGTAACGAACCCAGGCGAACATCTCCGCCGTACAGGCCGATACGACATGTAATGAGTCCAGCAGGAACGGTACTCGAGGGTTGTCGAGGTCACGGGTCTCGCCGACGAAGAGACCGATCGACGCCTGCAATGCGCTGTCCAGCAGGCCGGGATGCAGCACGTATTCACGCCGGCCCGCTTCGACAGCCGCCGGCAAACGCAGTTCGGCGAGTGCTTGTTTGTCGCCGAGGTCGATGGCAACGACGCCCTGGTGCGCCGGACCGTAGCGCAGCCCCATTTTCTCGAACCGTGCATAGATTTCTGCGGCTTCCAACCGACCCTGTTTCATCTCGGCTCTGAGTCGGCCAAGATCGATTTTCCCAGGCGGGGATGGGCGACCTAAAACGGCTTGGCCCCGACAATGCGTCGTTTCTTGTTGTTCACCGTCGATGCTATAGATCTCGTAGTCCACATGGTTATCGTTGGAGGGCATCAGACTGATGGAGATTTCAGCCTGCTCCGTGACGACGATCGGTTTGAGCCAGGCGGTGTTACGAAGCTCCACGCCCAATCTTTGGCGATTCGGCGACGCCTGCTCCAAAGCGGCACGTGCCATTTCCAGATAGGCCGAGCCGGGAAGAACTTTCTGCGGCGCGCCGCCATTCGTACGCACTCGATGATCGGCCAGGAAAAATTCGTTTCCGGTGAAGGCCGAGGTATAGCGCTGGCCGCTCAGATCGGAAGTGTTGCGGTGCAGCAAGGGATGAAACCCCGCGGTTGCGGGCCCGGCAGCAGCGCTTCTACCGGCCCTTTCCGTGCCGGCCGCCGTATCGATCGAATAGCGTTCTTTTGCAAATGGATATAACGGCAGGCTGATACGTCGCGGCTTCGGTTCACCATGAAACCGGTTCCACTCGAGCTCCCACCCCTTGACCCACAGATCGAGCAGCCTCGAAAGCTTTCTCTTGGCGATCCACTTGTCAATGACGGTCTCTCGGACGTCGTCATCCTGCGCGATAATGCTCGCGCTCTCATCGCCGCCGCGTTTGACCTGGCCGCGATGGAAGTCTTTGGCCTTTAAGGTGCCATGGACATACGCATCGAGCTTTTCCGCCAATTGTTCGATCGAACTGACGACGAAGCCCAGGCGCTCATCCATCGGCACACGGCCGACCTGCAATGTGTACGCGACGTCAGCGAGATCGACCGACGCTCCTCGACCGCGAATGAAGGCCAATAAGTCGCGCGCATGTTGGCGAAGCTGCTCGGCCGTTCGTGCGGACAGCGGAATGATTGCGGCAGTATTTACGCGGCTCACTTCGACTGTCTGAGGGTGTTCACTAATGACCAGATGCACGTTGGTTCCACTGAAACTGAATGAGCTGATGGCGGCCTGGCGCCGCGCCGCACCCTGTAGTTCCCATTCCTGCAAGCGGGTGTTGACGTAGAAGGGGCTGTCCGTCAGATGGATGTGCTCGTTGAGCCGTTCGAAGTTAATCGTCGGCGGCAGTTTCCGGTTCTGCAACGCCAGGAGGATCTTGATCACTCCGGCCACGCCCGCCGCCATCAGGCAATGACCGATATTGCTCTTCACTGAGCCCAGCGCGCAGTACTCTTTCCTTTGCGTGTACTTTTTGAAGGCCTCCCTGAGACCTTCCACTTCGATCGGATCGCCGAGCTTCGTGCCGGTGCCGTGCGCCTCGATGAGCTGGATGTGCGACGGATCGATGCCGTGGCGGTCGTAGACGTCCTGCTCCAGGCGCGTCTGCGACTCCGGGTTCGGCGCCGTGATGCCGTTGGTTTTGCCGTCCTGGTTGATGCCCCAGCCTTCGATGACGCCGTAGATGACGTCGCCGTCACGTTCGGCGTCGGCGAGACGCTTCAGCATCACCACACCGACGCCTTCGCCGGGTACGAAGCCGTCCGCGCGCTGGTCGAACGTGAAACACTTTCCTTCCGGCGAGAGCATACCCGCCTGTGCGGTCATGATGTGCATCGACGGTCCGGCCATCACGTAGACGCCGCCCGCCAGCGCCACATCGCTGCCGCCGGCGTTGAGGCTGTCGCAGGCCTGCGCGATCGCCACCAGCGACGAGGAGCATGCCGTGTCGAGGGCGACGCAGGGGCCATGCAGGTTCAGGAAGTAGGAGATCCGCGCGGCCAGGATCGAAGTCGCGCCCCCCGTAAAGACGTGTGCGCTCAACTGATGCGCCTTGGAGTGATCATGGTAGTCGGTGGTCCCGCATCCGACGAAGACGCCGCACTTCGTTCCGGATAGCGCCCTCGCGTCGTATCCGGCGTGCTCGATGGTGTGCCAGCACGACTGCAGGAACAGCCGCTGCTGCGGATCCATGTTCTCCGCTTCGGTCGGCGAGATGTTGAAGAACAGCGGGTCGAAGCGGTCGTACTCGTCGAGCGCACCCGCCCAAGGGCTGTTCGTCTTCCCCGGCGCGGTGGCGCCCGGCTGGTAGTACGTCTGCAGGTCCCAGCGATCCGCCGGCACCTGCGTAATGCAGTTCTTCCCCTCGGCGAGGTTCTGCCAGAACTCGTCGAGGTTCCGCGCCTGAGGGAACTGGCCGGCCATGCCGACAACGGCAATGGCCTGCGGACGGGATGGGGAGGAGCCGGCGGCGAGCCGCAGCACCGTGCCGTTGCGCCATGATGTGAGCCTGCACACGCCCGTGGCCGTGGGCGGCGCGATCTTCTGCGGCGATGGCGACGCGGCAGCGGGCACAACCGGAAACGCGAGCGTGCCGTTCTGTTCCGCCTGCGCCTTGACGTACCGGGCAAGCTGCGCGAGCGTCGGGTAACTGTAGATCTTCGTCGCTTCGATCGAGGTCCGGTACTTCTCGTTCACCTTGCGCAGCAGCGTAACGCCGACGACAGAGTCGACGCCGAGGTCGATGAACTGCACGTTCTCGTCGACGTCGCTCTCGTTCATCTGCAGCTCATTGGCGAGCAGCGTCCGGATGCTCGCGGTAACGGAACGGAGCACATCGCTTCCACCCGAGACGGTGGTGCGCTCGACCGCCTTGGCCGGCAGCGCGGGTGCCGGCGCCACCTCGGCGATGTCGGAATAGAAGTCGAAGCGGATCTTCTCGGCGGTCTCGTCACGGCCGACGAATGTGCGGTCGTGCATCGCTAGTTCGCGCTGATAAGTCTCCTCCAGCGGCTGGTAGACGTATGCGGTCAGTTGCCGTTTGAGGGCGATCAGCCGCTCGCGCGGCGCCTGTGTCATCCGCCCCGCCAGCGCCATCGCCGCCGGCAATACGTCGGCGCGCCGCAGCACGGGCAGGCGGAGTCCTCTTGCCTTCAGCTCGCGACCCGTATGCGCCTGCGCGGTGAGGAGGCTCTCGCGTGCGAGGTCCTGTCCCATCTTGTCGGCGAGGATCCATGTGGCGCCGGCGCCAGGCGTGAAGTCATAGTTCATGTACGGGCTCACGTACTGGCTCTGTTCGCTCAGCAGCGCCACGTCGGCGAACATGCCCAGGGCCCATCCCGCGCCGAGCCCGTGCCCCTGCATGGCCGCGATGACCGGCAGTTTGCAGTCGAGCGGCAACTGAAAGATCTTCTGGTCGGTGAAGCGGAGCTTCCCGGCCTGAATGGTGAGGAGAGTTTCCTTCGTCCCACCGGCGGCGAAGTAGGTGTCGTAGCCGGTGAGGACCACAACCTTGTAGGCCGGCGTCTGCGAGATATGGGCGAATGCTTCGTTGAGTCCCGCGATGAGGTCGCGCGAGAACATGTTCCGGGCTTGACGCTCCTCCATCTTCACCACGACGACGCCGTTCGCGTGAGCGGTTACGCTGACGACGCTCGACTGAAGCGCGGCGGAAGGCGCCTCCGTCGCTTCCGGTTCGATCGGTGCCGGCGTGGAAGTGTTCTCCTCGAGCATCGCGGCGCTGTGCCGCTTCCAGGCGGCCAACGTCGTGCGCGGCAGCCTGGTCCAGGAGGCGGCCACTTCCTCGGCGGTGGCCAGGACAAGATCGGAGTTCGCCGCGATCAATCCAGCGACGCGCTGCTCGAGATCGCTGCCGGAGTATTCACCGCCGGTAAGGAGGATCTCGCGCGCCGCCTCGTTGCCGAGGCGATACGCGAACACGCCAGCGGCTTCCTGGGCAACGCCGGCCGCCGAGTACACACCCTGACGGCTGTAGACGCAGGCGTCGCAGTACTGGGCGACGAGCCAAACATTGCCCTTCGCGCTTTCCGTCAGCGCAGCCACGACGGGGACATCGGATTCGACGATGCGTTGATGCAGCCTCGACAGCACATCCTCGTGCAGGTCGTCGGAAAAAACAATGACCTCGCATCCCGCCGAGGCGGCCGGTTCGGTGGGCTCGACCGGCGTCAACGCTGCGACCCGGTCAAGGAGACCGCGCGTAAGGTGCTGTTTCAGCAGCTGGAGCGCTTCCTGCGATTTTGCCGTGAGCGCCGAGGCCAGCGTCCGCGCGTGCGACTCGAGCTGCTCCGCTGGCAGGATCGCGCACATCCACCCTTTCGCCCGCAGCTCGCGGCCGGTGGCGCTCGTGGTCCGGTACAGGAAGTCCTGCGCGAGGAGATCGCCGAAGCGCTCGCTGAACAGGGTCAGCGCCGGGATGCTCGGGGCGACGGACGCATATGTCGCGTTTTCGTTGCACACGATGAAGTCGCACAGCGCTGCGGCCATGAAGGCCGTACCGCCGGCGTCGCCGTGCAGGAGCGCGACGGCCGGGTACGGGAATGAGATGATCGCCTCGAAGAGCTTCCGCTCGACGGCTTCGTTGTAGTCAAGGGATGTACGTTCGAGGCCGCGGAGCAGCAGCACCTTTGCGGACGCTTTCGCCTGCACGACGCCGAGCGCCTGCCGCAGGGACGCGATCACATCGCCCGAAGGCGCCGCGGCCATCGCGATTGCAAAGACGCCGTCGCCTTCGTCGTATAGCTTGACCGACGACACGGCGGGCGGCGCATCGAAGACGGCATTCGACAACGTCAGGCGGCGCGCTTTCTGTGGCGAGCGTTCCGCCGCGACGACGTCACCCGCCAGGCTCAACGCGATTGCGCCGCGCTTCGTCGGCTCGACCGCGGTCAGCGGGATCTCCCGGCGCGTCCGTACCGCGACCGGCTGCTCGACGATCGGCTCGGCGACTTCCGTCGCGGGCGCGCCGAAGGTCACGCCATGCATCCGCACGCATACCTTCCCCCGCTCGTCGCAGAGATCGATTTCGAGCCGATCTCCCGGCGAGCGCCGCACCCACACCGCCATCTCCGCGGTGCACGGCGAAACAATGCGCAGCGATTCGATCGCAGCCGGCACCCGGTCGCGGCCAGCGGCCCGTAGCGCATCCTCGATCAGCGCCGGCTGGAGGACATAATCCGGCGCGATCTCCGGCAGGCGAAGGCGCGTGAGCAGCTCGCCGCTCGGCTCGTGAAGCTCGATCGCGTCGCGAATGATGGCCGCGCGGCCCTGGCAATGG
>DATLWH010000908.1:0-3285 GCA_035576505.1 Thermoanaerobaculia bacterium
ACGATGACCCTCACGACGTCTGCTTCGACGCCGGTCGGCACCTACACCATCACCGTGACCGGCACAGGCGGCGGCAAGACGCACACCACGACCGTGAGCCTCACCGTCACGGCGGGTGGGGGCGTCACGACACTGACGAACGGTCAACCGGTCACCGGGCTGTCAGGGGCCACCAACAGTTGGCAGTACTTCAAGATCACCGTGCCGTCCGGTCAGACCAGCCTCGTGATCCCCATCAGTGGCGGGACGGGCGACGCTGATCTCTACGTCAAGCTCGGCGCACAGCCGACATCAACCGTGTACGACTACCGATCGATCGTCTCCGGCAACAGCGACAGCGTCACCGTCACGAACCCGGCTGCGGGCGACTGGTACATCGGCCTCTTCGGCTACGCCGCATACTCAGGGGTCACGCTGACCGCGACCTACTCCGGCAGCAGCGGCGATACGACACCGCCGACGACATCGATCACCGCACCCACATCAGGGGCCACTGTGAGCGGCACGACGTCGGTGACGGCGTCCGCCTCCGACAACGTCGGCGTGACCAAGGTCGAGTTCTATCTGGACGGCGCGCTGGCCTCGACCGATACGAGCTCTCCATACTCCTGGAGCTGGAACACGACGACGGCCAGCAACGCGTCGCACTCGCTGTCCACCAAGGCGTACGACGCGGCCGGCAACGTCGGCACTTCGGCAACGGTTACGGTGACGGTGAACAACGCGACGGCGCAGCAACTCCTGGGCAACCCCGGCTTCGAAACCGGTACGGCCTCGCCATGGGTCACTTCCACGGGGGTCGTCAGCAACTCGACCTCCGAACCGCCTCACGGCGGCTCGTGGGACGCCTGGATGGATGGGTACGGCACGACTCACACCGACACGGTCTACCAGCAGGTGGCCATTCCGAGCACGGTCACGAGCGCGACACTGACGTTCTGGCTGCACATCGATACGGCCGAGACGAGCACCACGACGGCCTACGACACGCTGACCGTGCAGATTCGAAACAGCAGCGGGACGGTGCTGGCCACGCTGGCCACCTATTCAAACCTGAACAAGAACACCGGCTACACGCAAAAGTCATTCGATCTGACGAGCTACAAGGGGCAGACCATTCAGGTGTACCTCGTCGGCGCCGAGGATTCCACGCTGCAGACGAGCTTCGTCGTGGATGATTTCGCGCTGACGACGCAGTAGCGACGTGAGATAAGCGACCGCCCGGATCCTTCTCCCCTGCCCGGTGGAGAAGGATCCCCTGCGCACTTGATGATCCAGTGCCGCTGACGCGGCACGACATTGGTTGATCAGCAACCAGGGGTGCTCGCAAAAAGCGCTCGCACCCCTGGCTATCCTCTTTGCGCCGCTATCGCGGCATGCGCAAACACATCTTCCCCGGGGTGCACGCCAGCATGAGGTAGCGGCCTGTGACGTCGTCGACGCGTGGCTGAATTGTCGCGCTCGCAGTAGCCCTTGTTGCGTCCGGCCGGCGCTGTGCTATCCTTTCTGCTCTCCACACGAGCGCTTCCTCGGCGCTCTCATTCCCGTTGCACCCAATCATCGATGATCATCATTCTCATGCTGCTGGCGCTGCGTGCGCCCGAAGCCACTGCCTTGCACGATGACGTTCTGCTGAAAGCCCGCTACATCGCCGTCAAAGGGAGTGATCCCGAATACGGACAGGAAGCGATCGAGCGCAGTGAGTTGCGCCACCATCCGCTGCCACACCAGGAGTGGCTGATCCTCGTCGAAACGCCGGGCGACCCGGCGGAATGGGAGGCGAAGCTCAACGCCGCCGTCGATCCGAAACACGGCTCATTCACCGTCGAATGTGCCAGCGCTGATGAAGAGAAGGCGGTGCGCGAGGGGAGGATCAGGATGCGCAGAAGTGCGTGGGTCTAGGGCTGAGCGCCGGCGAGACGCCTCCGAGCCAGCCTGCGAGGACGCCTGCGCTCCGTTGCGACACTACAATGCCACGCCATGCGCCGCATCCTCGCCAGCATCGCTTTTGTCCTCTCCGCTTCGATCGCCGCCGCGCAGACGCCGCAGTACGACGTCTATGCGATCCGCTATGCGACCATCCCAGGCTTTCCGGTGGCCAGTTTGATCAAGGGGGCCGAGGAGTCGCGCAAGATCGACATCGCCATGATGGTGTGGCTCGTGCGCGGCGGAGGGCGGAACATCGTCGTCGACTCCGGCTTCTACCGGCCGCAGTTCTTCAAGAGCTTCACGGTGACGGACTTCGTTCGTCCGGACGAGGCGGTGGCGCGCGCGGGAGTGAAGCCGGAGGAGGTCACCGACGTGATCCTCACGCACGCGCACTGGGACCATGCCGACGGTGCCGATCTCTTTTTGCACGCGCAGATCTGGATCCAGAAAGAGGAATACCGCTACTACACCGGCGAGGCCTGGCAGCCGGACGGAAAGCACGGTGGGATCGAGCTCGAAGACATGGCGTATCTCCTGCGCGCCAACACGGAGGGGCGCCTGCACCTCGTCGACGGCGACCGCGAGATCCTGCCCGGCATCCGCGTCTACACCGGCGGGCGGCACACCTGGGCCTCGCAATACGTCGCCGTCACGGCCAGGCCGGGCCCGGTCGTCCTGGCTTCCGACAACATGTACCTCTACGAGAATCTCGACAAGCACCTGCCGATCGCGCAGACGTTCGACGCCGTGTCGAATCTCGCGGCGCAGGACAGGATGAAGACGCTCGTGCGCGATCCGCGTTTCATCATCCCCGGTCACGACCCGGCCGTCCTGACGCGCTTTCCGAAGGTGGTCGACGCGGTCGTGCGGATCGAATGACGACGCGACGTCCGACGAAGGAAGAGCTGGCCGCGGCTGCCGGCACGACGCTGCCGGACGTCATCGCCCGCGAACTCGATGTTCTCTTCTGCGGCATCAACCCTGGGCTTTACACGGCCGCGGTGCAGCAGCACTTCGGGCGTCCCGGCAACCGGTTCTGGACGACGATTCACAGAGCCGGCTTCACGCCGCGCCTGTTCCATCCATCCGAACAGCGCGAGTTACTGCGGCACGGTTGCGGGATCACGAACGTCGTGGCGCGCGCGACGGCCGCCGCCGCGGAGTTGACCGCGCCGGAACTGGTTGAAGGAGCCCACATCCTGGGCGCGAAGGTCCGGCGCTACCGTCCGCGCGTGCTGGCCATCGTCGGCATCGGTGCCTATCGCACCGGCTTTGGACGGCCGGACGCGAAGACGGGACTTCAGCAGGAGTCGATCGGCGCGACGCGGATCTGGATCCTGCCGAATCCGAGCGGGC
>DATLWH010000909.1:0-2883 GCA_035576505.1 Thermoanaerobaculia bacterium
TCCAAAACTGGCCGCCGTGCAGACAATCCTCCGCCGCGATGAAACGACCATCGACGGCGCCGGGATCGATATCAGTGATGGGACGTTTCGGCAGGCGCTCCATGGCGCGGGGGTCGGGGGTCGGGGGTCGGGAGTCGGAGCAGGAACAGAAGCGGGAGCAGGAGCAGGAGCCAGAGTCGGAGTCGGAGTCGGAGCAGGAGCAGGAGCCAAATCAACCTCCCCTCCTCCGACCCCCGACCCCCGACCCCCGACCCCCACTCCCTGGGGCATCTCCGCAACGGCCGCGCTCTATCGCCGCGAGGCGCTCGGCGCGACGATCTTCGACGCACGGCTCTTCGCCTATTACGAAGACGTCGACCTTTGCGCGCGCCTCCATGAATCCGGCTGGCGCACCGCGGTTCTGCCGGTGATCAAAGCGACCCATGCCGGCTCGCAATCAGCCGCGCTGCTCGGGCGCGACGCGCTCCGCCTCCGCACGCGCAACCGATACCTCGTAGCCCGGCGCCACCGCGGCGTCGGCCGCATCGGGGCGTTGCTCTTCGAAGACTTGAAGCTCGCCCTCCGTGGCCGGACGTCGATCCGCGGTGTGTTGCAGGGACTCTTCACGCGGTAAAGTGCGCGCCCATGTTTGAGGTCGTAGTTCACACGCCTGACGTCGTCGGCGAACGGATGGCGGGTCCGGGGATCCGGGCATGGCACCTTGCCGGCGAGCTGGCCAGGCACTTCGCCACAACGCTCGTCTGCAAGTGCGAAGGAGACCAGCCCGCGGCACAGGGCTTTCGCGTCGCCGCGCGTGGCGGCGCCGAGGCGCTCGTGGCCATGCGGTCGGCAGACGTTCTCATCGGCCAGCCGGCGCGCGGCTTCCGGCGGCAGAGGCGTACGCAACGGGTCGTCTACGATCTGTTTGATCCTGTCCTTCTCGAATTGCGCGAGATGTATGGCCGGCGGCCCTCGGTGCGGCAGCGAATTCACCTCGAGGCGGAGAGTTGGCGTGTCCGGCGAGCGCTGGCCCAGGGCGACCTGCTCATGGTGGCGACGGCAAGGCAGCGCGAGCTCTACGGGAACGCGGCCGGTGCCATCATCGAGGTTCCCTTCGGGATCGAAGACGTCGGCGTGGCCGTGCCCGGGGAGCGGGAGAACATCATTCTCTGGGGCGGAGGGACGTGGGAATGGCTCGACCCAGCCACCGCGGTCGAAGCGGTCACGGAGGTCAATCGGCGCGGTCTCGACTGCCGGCTTCTTTTCCTGGGACGCTCGAGGCCCAATCGGCACACCGTCGACCGGCGAAGGGAAGACCGGCTCGACGCGCTCATTGCCGGTGGCGCGCCGTTTGTGGAAGCCAATGCCTCTTGGACGCCGTATCGCGACCGCCTGACGTGGCTACGACGGAGCAAAGTCGCTATCATGCTGCACCGACCGACGGCGGAGGCCGCGTACTCCATTCGCACGCGGCTGTTCGATGCCATCGCGGCGGCGGTTCCCGTGATCACGACCGAGCAGGGCTTCGCCGCCGAGCTGGTATCGGCGGAAGGGTTGGGTGTGGTTGTACCGCCGTCTGATGCGGCAGCCGTCGCGGACGGAATCGCGCGGCTGATCGGTGACGACGGATTCTACGCGGCGTGCGTATCTAACCTGATCCGCATCCAGCCGCGGTTCGCGTGGGACGTCGTAACGCGCCCGCTGGTCGAGGCAGTGACGCAATGGCAGAGGCAACGCTGAAAACCGATCACGATACGCCTCGAATCCTCCGTGGCCTGGCCACGCACCCGCTCGATCTATCGATCGCCATCGTGACGTGGAACAGCGAGCGATGGATCGATCGCTGCCTGCGGTCGATCGCCGCGGCGTGCGGCGGTCTGTCGTTCGAGGTCATCGTCTACGACAACGCCTCGGCCGATGCGACGCTGGCCGCAATCGGCAAGACCGTGGACGAGGTCGACATCATCCGGGGAGCGGCGAACGACGGGTTTGCCGCCGGGGTCAATCGGGTAGCGGAGCGTGCCAGCGGCCGCTATTTCTTCCTGCTCAATCCCGATTGCGAGCTCGCTCCACGCGCTCTGGAGATCCTCGTCGCGTTCCTCGATGCCAATCCTGCCATCGCCGCGGCCGCGCCGCTGCTGTCCGACGAAGCGGGCGACTCCCAGCGCGAGTTCCAACTGCGCCGCCTGCCCTCGCTTGCCACGCTGGTGAGCGAGGTCTTCGGCATCGACAAGCTCTTCCCCGCCAACCGGATGACGGCACGCTACCGCTATCGCGAGCTCGAGCTGACGCATCCGCAACCGGTCGAGCAGCCCGCCGCCGCGGCGCTGCTGCTGCGGCGCGAAGTCTTCTCCGAGGTCGGCCCGCTCGACGAGCGGTTCGCACCGGCCTGGTTCGAGGATGTCGACTACTGCCGGCGCCTGGCCGCCTCCGGTCACACGATCTTCGTCGTGCCGGCGGCGCGTGCCCGCCACTTCGGCGGCGCCAGTCTCGAGCATGTTCCCTTCGCCGAGTTCATCGCTCTCTGGTATCGCAACATGTGGCTCTACGCGCGCAAGTGGCTCACGCCCGGCCAGGCCGAGACGCTGCGGTGGGCGATCATTTTCGGGATGCTTCTCAGGATCCCTCTGGCACTGGCCGGCGTCGCCTATCGCCACCTCGGGCGCTGGAGCGCCGCGCGGGCCTACGCAGGCGTGATGCGCAAAGCATTCAGACGATGGAGCGGCGCCTGACGAACGGGACCGTCTCCGTCGTCATCGTCACCTGGAACAGCGCGCCTTTTCTCCGCCGCTGCCTCGCTGCTCTGGCCTCGCAGACCTACCCCGACCTCGAGCTCATTCACATCGATAATGCATCCGCCGACGATTCGGTGGCCGTGGTCCGCCAGTGCGTACCCCAGGCCAG